>CAXGYR010000068.1:0-7128 GCA_964014015.1 uncultured Kiritimatiellaceae bacterium | reverse complement strand
CGATCTCGACACCATCCACGTCTGCACCGCCTACGAAATCGACGGCAAACGCATAGACCAGATGCCCGCCTCCCTCCGCACCTTCGAACGCTGCACACCCATCTACGAAGCTCTCCCCGGCTGGAAAACCCCCACCACCCACTGCACTAGCTACGACGAGCTTCCTCAACGAGCCAAAGACTATATTGCTTACCTTGAAAAAATAACCGGTATTCCCGTCTCCATTCTCAGCGTCGGTCCGAAACGGGCCAGCACCATCATACGAAGCGAATGACTCCAACTCCTCCCATCCTCGAAAACACCCCGCGCCACGTCGCCCTCATCATGGACGGCAACGGACGCTGGGCAGAGGCAAATGGAAAATCACGCCTCGAAGGCCACCGCGAAGGTGCACAGTCCGTCCGCGCGGTATTGCGTGCCGCCGCTGCACTGAATATTGAAGTCATCACAACCTATGCCTTCAGCACCGAAAACTGGAAGCGCCCGCCGAACGAAATCGACGGCCTCATGAAACTCCTCATCGAATCGCTTAACGCCTACGAAGAAGAGCTACACGAAAACCATATTCGCCTCCGCATCATGGGACAACTCGAACGCCTGCCCCTACCCGTCCGCAACCGCATACAAAAAACCATGGATGAAACCGAACATTACACCAAGCACACCTTCGTTATCGCACTCAGTTACGGCGCCCGAGCCGAAATCACCCACGCCGCCCAACAACTGGCCCACCAAGTCCAAGCAGGAACCCTCCAACCCAACGCCATCACCGAAGAACACCTAGCCAATCAACTCTATCTACCCGACCTCCCCGAGCCAGAACTCATGATCCGCACCAGCGGTGAACTACGCCTCTCCAACTTTATGCTCTGGCAGCTCTCCTACGCCGAAATCATCGTCACCCAAACCTACTGGCCCGACTTTCGCGAACAACAATTCTATGACGCCCTCGTGCAATACAATCAGCGCCACCGCCGCTTCGGAGGCCTCACTCCAATCAACGGAGAAAAATAATGGATATTCGTCGCATCATCACCGGACTTCTTCTCGGAACCCTACTCATAACGCTCTTCGTCGTCATTCCCGCTGGAAGTCCCATCGCCCTCATCATTCTGCTCATCGTCTCCGCTCTTGCTCTCTGGGAGTTCTACGGTCTACTCATCGCCGGAGGTCTCACAAGCTCCCGCAAATGGGGCACCGCCATCGGCATCATCTTCGGTATCGCCAGTTGGCAGTACATGCTACCCGCCCCTCCGAACAGCCCCCTTCCCGCCGATACAGCCCTCTGGTCCATCATGGTGGGCGTAGTCGTCATCACCTTCTACCGACTGCTCGGCTATCCCGACATGCGACAAGGACTCGACAACGCGCTCGGCACCCTCCTCGGCTTCATCTACGTCCCCTTTCTCTTCAGCTTCTTCATCCGACTTTTTCTTATTGGCGACCCCTCACAACCTGCCCTCATCGCCTTCTTCACCCTACTCAGCACAAAAATATCCGACACCGGAGGCTACTTCATCGGCAGCCGCTTCGGCCGCAACAAACTCGCCACCAACATCTCTCCCAAAAAAAGCTGGGAAGGGCTCGCCGGCGGCATTCTTTTCTGTTTAATCACCAACCTCCTCTGGCTATTTATCTCTGAAGGACGGATCGGCACCCTCCCATTCACCCTCCCCCACGCCATCATTCTCGCCATTCTATTCCCTCTCTTCGGCACCGCTGGAGACCTCGTCGAATCCCTCTTCAAACGCGCCGTTCAACGTAAAGATTCCAGTTCTGTAGCCTATGGAATAGGCGGCTTGCTCGACATGGTCGACAGCTTGCTCTTTACCGCCCCCATGTTCTACATCTATCTACAATTTCTACTCGCCACCCGACCCTAAAACCGAAACAATCTAACCATGATTGAGATACTATATATCGTTTTCATGATGCTCTTTCTGTTCGGCATCACCATTTTTGTTCACGAATGGGGTCACTTCATTGTCGCCCGTAAATGCGGATTCCAAGTCGACGCCTTCGCTATCGGCATGGGCCCCGCCCTCTTCCAAAAAGAGGTCGACGGCGTTACCTACAAAATCTGCCTCTTTCCCATCGGCGGATACGTATCTCTTCCCCAGCTCGACCCCGAAGGCATGCAAAAAGTTCAAGGCGATAACGCCACCGGCGACGCCCAGCCCCTTCCCGACGTATCTCCCTGGCACAAAATTGCCGTAGCCGTTGCCGGCCCCCTCTGTAACATCATCTTCGCCCTACTTCTCGGCTTTCTCGTCACCCTCGGCGACCGTCCAGAAACCCCCGCCCTCGTCGGCACCGTCGAAACCGAATCAGCCGCCTATCAAGCCGGACTCCGTCCCGCCGACCAAATCATCGCCGTCAACGGAAACTCCGTCAAAACTTGGTACGAAGTGCAAGTCGAAGCCCTCCTCAGCGGCAACGACTCCTCCACCACATTTAACGTCCAACGCGGCGACTATATTCACACACTTCTACTAAAGACAAATAACCCCGAAAGCGGCGAAGCCTTCATACCCGGCGTCACCGAAGCCATCCCCTGCGTTCTCGGTCGTGTCACCCCCGGCTCTCCCGCCGAAGCCGCTGGCATCCAACCCGATGACATCGTTAAATCGTTTAACAATATTCCTGTAACAGACTGGAACCATTTCACCAAACTCGTTCAACAAACTGCCGACCAAACCGTACCACTTATTGTCGAACGCAATGAAGATATCATCACCCTAACCGTCACACCCGAATTCGATACCAGCGCCGACCGCGTGCTCATCGGAGTAAGTTTAGGCGGATCACTCGCCATGCCTTGGACGCTCAGCGGGAATCCCATTGAACAGATCAAAAGCGATGCCTCCTCCATCTTTCGCCTACTCAAAGCTCTCGCCACTGCCGGTGAAGCCAAACAAGCGGCTGGAGGCCTCGGCGGTCCCGTCGCTATTTTCACCATGATCTGGTTCGCCCTCAAAATGGGTATCATCAATGCCCTCGGTCTCATCCGTTTCATCAATATCAACCTCGCCATCCTCAACCTGCTACCGCTACCTGTTCTCGATGGTGGTCATATCGTCTTCTCCCTCTACGAAGGCATTACCCGTCGCAAAGTACACCCCAAAGTCATCGCCACCCTCGTCAACGCATTCGCAATCCTTCTCATCAGCGCCATGCTCTTCCTCTCCGTACGCGATGTAGACCGCGCCTTTAATGTTGGACGCCTCTTCGAAAAAGAAATCCCACCCTCCACCGAGACCCTTCCCGACGAGTGAGTAAGCGAAACCAGCACATACTGCCCCCGCTCCTAAACCGAAGTATTATCCGGAAAATCGGCATCACCTGCTTCATGGCCTTCATCGCGTTCCGAATTCTCACACCACCCCAGAAAAATCTATTTCAAGACGCCCCCAACGGCTCACAACAAGCACGCCTTAAAATCTTCTACTATACCCAAGACATCCCCTCCTACAAAATCTACACACGCCCCAACGGAACACTACTCTGGAAAAACCAACTCTACCTACCAGCCTATACAAACACCCCCAATCCCACCGCCACGCTCAAATGGTCACACGATAGCCAACGACTAGACCTCCTCATCAACCAGACCTCCATCTGGCACACCACCACATTTTAAACCAACTAACGCACCCTTTCCCCTTGCACACAATAGGCTCCATTATTATGTTCTTTAAAAAAACAACAAGGACATAAAAATGTATATAACCTTTATTCATGGTTGGTCCGTAACCAATACCAGTCACTATGGTGAACTTCCCCAAGCCCTACGAAACGCCGCCCAACAGAACGATATAAATCTCGAAATTGAACACATCCACCTCGGCCGCTACATCTCCTTCAGCGACACCATCACCATGACCGATCTCGCCCGCGCCCTAGACCGCGCCCTCCGCGATCTTCCGCACAACAACAACGATACCATCCAACCTTTTTCCGCCATCACCCACTCAACCGGCGGCCCCCTAATCCGACTCTGGATTCAGCACTTCTATCCAACCGAATCTCTTCACCAATGCCCCCTCAAGCATCTCATTCAACTCGCCCCTGCCAACCACGGCTCCGCTCTCGCCATTATCGGAAAATCACGCATTAGCCGTCTTAAATTCCTCTTCAACGGCACTGAACCAGGCCTACAAATCCTCGACTTTCTTCAGCTCGGATCCGAAGGTAGCTACCAACTCAACCAGCAATCCCAACTCAACAACTACCTCGACGCCGGCATATTTCTCACCGTCCACACCGGACAAGCCGTAGACCGCACCTTCTACGACTTTCTAAATAACTATCTCACCGAACCCGGCTCCGATGGAGTCATGCGTGCCGCCTCCACCTCACTCAACTACCACACCCTTACGCTCCGCCAAACCACCTCATCTATTCTTCAACACCCCCCGAATCTTCTAGAACCCGATCCTCCCCTCCAATCCCCAACCCACACCATCGCCCACCGCATCTATAATCAATACAGTCACTCAGGAAACGATAAAGGGATCATGCAAAGCATCCAAACCGAAAACACCCAAGCTCCCATCGTCCAAGACATCCTCGCCGCCACCCGCGTCAATACACCACAGGACTACCAACAGCTCACCCAGCAATTTCAGCAACAAACCGAACAATCACAACAAGGCACCAACCGCTACACCATGGTCATCATCACCGTTCAAGACAATGAAGGCCGCCGCCTAAAAGAAGACGAATTCGATCTCCTCTTTCTCGCCGGTAAAAACTATGCCCCCCACCAACTTCCTGCCGGATTCATGCAAGACAAACAGATGAACCCCGAAACCGGACGCATCACCTTCTATCTCAACACAGACAAAATACACAATGTCCCCGACGACGCCATCGGCCTACGCATCAACGCCCGACCCGACCAAGGTTTCGCCCGCTACCAATCCGCCGAATTTCGCGCTCAACCCAACCAAGTCACCCAGATCCTACACCCCAACCAGACCACCTACATCAACATCATTCTCCACCGCATCGTCGACCAAAACCTATTCCGCTTCGGCACACCCAATCGAGGCATCATCGACTTCAAAAACGAAACCCCATCCAACAAACCCACCGCCAACGATTAAACCACAGTCAACCCCGCCTCAACATCAATCTTGCAAGCAATACGGTGTAGTTCAGCGCGCCGCCACCTCCCCCGTCTCCTCTAGGAAATAGTTGTAATCTCGCACCTCTTCACTCTCAATCACCTCCATCGCATCCTCCGGCGAAAGTGCCGCAATCAAACGGTTCCGAATTTTAGGATCCGACATCATCCGCGACAAACTCGCCAGCACCTTCAAATGCATATCACGCTTATCCTTCGGCGTAGCAATTAACAAAATTAACTTCACCGGTGCCCCATCTGGAGCCTCAAAATCGATACCCTCACGGCAAATCCCCATCACCCCCTGAATCGCTGGTCCCTTCTCCACATGCCCATGCGGAATCGCAATACCCTCCCCAATCGCCGTACTCATCTCCTTCTCCCGCAGGCACACCGAGTCATACAACTCCTCTTCACTCAAATGCTCCACACGATGCGTCCGCATCAAAAACCCACTCAACTGCCGAATCGCATCCCACTTATCCTCTGCCTTCAGATCCACCTTCACAAACTCTTCCGATAAAAACTCCACCAGTCGCTCCCGATCCTGCTCATCCTCTTTTGCATTCTTCACCGCCGCCTTCGTACACAACGGCCCGATAATCTCCGCTAGCGTCACTCCCGCCAGTACAATCGCACTCACCGTATGTTTAATATCCTCCGGGATCGACCCGTCATTGCTCATCAAGATCACCAGACCAATCGCTATACCCGATTGCGGATAGAGCGCATATGTCATCTGCCGCCGGATACGCAGCGAACTGCGCCCCACCATTCCCCCCAACCAACTGCCTATTGTCTTACCAAGCATCCGCGAACCCGTATACACCAGCGCCATCACCCCCACCGCCGCCACCGCATCCAGATGCAACGAAACCCCCGCCAACGTGAAAAAACAGATATACAAAATCGGCTCCAGTGGCACCAACGTTGTCAACTGCCGCTCCGCCACCTCCGTTGAATTACCCAGATACACCCCAAAAAACAGATTCACCAACAACGGCGAAAGCGTCAACAACTCCGCCACTCCATTCAACAGTAGAATCGCCAGCAGAATAATGGAAAACTCATGATGATGCAGCCGACTCACCAACAATCGGCACATAAACCCCACCAACAGCCCCAATCCCAGCGCCCCAAAAAAATGATACCCCGTCAGCAACAACGCCTCACCCACCCTCTCCACCGGAATCCCACTCTCAAAATACGCCGACACAAACGTACGCATCAGCACAAATAGTGTTATGCAGAAAATATTATTCAGCGCCACCGCCGAAATCAGCGTCTTCACAAACGGCCCCTTCGCCCGCATCTCCCGAATCAGCGCAATCGAAGTTGCCGGCGCCGTCGAAGCCGAAATCGCTCCCAACAAAAAAGTCGTCGGCCAATCCATTCCCGCCAGCCGCATCGCCCCCATCACACATCCCACCGTCAGCAACACCTCAAAAAACGAAAGCGACACAATACGCCGCAGCGAATTGTGAATCCGCCGATACGACAGATGCCCCCCGATACTCACCGCCACCAAACTCATCGCAAACGTCGAAAGCGGCTCAAACGCCTTCATCTGCTCATAGCCCCCCAACCACCCAAGCCCCGCCGGACCAATCAGCACACCGCCCAAAATATTCCCCGTCACATGCGGGAGCTTAATCCACTTCGCCACCCAGCCGCCCAAAAAACCCGCCAGCACCAGAATCGCCACCGCCAAAAACGGACTTAACGGATCCACCACCACAATCGATTTAAAAAAGGAAATTACCGAATCCACAATCCACCTCTCACCGGTTTTTGCTACAATCATATTTATGCCATACCGCCGTCATCAATGCGGAAAGCATACAGACGCTACCTCCATCCGGCAAGCACGCAACGCTCTCAACCCAGCTCCGGATCTACTCGCTCCCCCACCCCCAACAAAGCTCGTCCCGTAAAAATCCAGAACGAAACCAGCCCCCAGCTCAACCCCAACAGTACGCCCGCATCCACGATTCCCCGCC
>CAXGYR010000067.1:0-7367 GCA_964014015.1 uncultured Kiritimatiellaceae bacterium | reverse complement strand
AGGGCTTCGATACCTACTTGCGTTTGATGATTGCGGATGAGTGTCCAGGCGGCGAGGGCGCGGATTTCGTGGGATTGATCTTCTCGGGCAATGTGAGCGCCTTTAAGATCGTTTTGAAGGAAGCAGCCGACGGCGCCCCAGTAGCGGATGCCGATGTGGGTGTGGTGGAGATATTCGCGGAGTGCGGGTAGATCGCTGGGTTGTTGGGCGAGGGCGAGATCGGCGGCATCGAGTAGGCGATCGAGTGGGTAGAGGCGGGGGTTGCGGATGAGGTCGTAGACGGTGGTGTTGTGTTGTTGGGTGAGGCGTGCCATTTCGGATTCGGGTAGGAGGCCGCTGTCGTAGTAGGTTAGCTGTTGTTCGCGCAGGGCGTTGCGGAGTCGTTGGAGGGTTTTTTGGTGGACGGGATCTTGTGCGAGGTTGTGAATGTTGTGGGGGTCTTGCTGCATGTCGTAGAGCTCTTCGGTGAGGGTTTTGGGTTGGTGATAGCGGTGTTGTAGGTCGGTGGCCGTTTGGTTGTCGATAGCGGATTGCCATGTTTGTGATGCGGGGATGCGCCAGAGGTAGGTTAGGTGTTGTAGCCAGGGGACGTAGGGCATGTAGTTGCGGATGTAAAGATAGCGTTTGTCACAGATGGCGCGGGCGTTCTCTATGCGTTCATCGGCGCGACCGCGAAAGGCGAAATGACTATCGGCTTCGGCTTCGGTTTGGTTGCCGAGAAAGATGCGGCCTTGCATTTGTTCGGGGATGGGTGCTCTGGCGAGGCTGAGCCAGGTCTTGGGCATGTCGATAAAGCTGACTAGGCGGTCGATTTTTTGACCGGGAGCGGGGGCGGGCCAGAGAGATTTGTAGGTTTCGGGGATGCGAATGATGAGGGGGCAGTGGAGCCCATTTTGGAATAGAAAGCGTTTGCTGCGGGGGAGGACGCCGCCGTGGTCGGAGCAGTAGATGACGATGGTGTTTTCGGCTAGATTGAGCTTTTCAATGGTTTGAAGGACGGCGCCGACTTGTTGGTCCATTTGGTGGATGGAGTCGTGGTAGCGGGCGATGTTTTTGCGGATGGTTGGGTGTTCGGGATGATAGGGGGCGGGGGTGGTGTTTTGGGGATCGTGCTGGGTGTCGTCGAGTCCATTGAAAGCGCTGCTTTCATGGGTGCTGAAGAAGTTTATAATTTGGAAGAAGGGTTGGTTTTGTTGTAGGGCGTTCCAGTCGACGGGGCCGGGATTGTTCCACATGGTTTCAAAACGCTGGGGACTGGAGATGTTGTAGTCGGTTTTTTCCGCGTTGCCGGTGAAGTATCCTTGTTGCTGGAGGAGCTCGGGATAGAAGGAAATGTGGGGAGGAATGGTGTTGGTGCTGCGCATGGGGTGGGTGCCGGTGGAGAGGGCGTGCATACCGGTGATCCAGGTGCTACGGGAGGGGGCACAGACGGGGGCGTTGGCGTAGGTGTGCATATATTGGAATCCGTCTCGGGCGAGTTGGTCAAGATGGGGGGTCTGGCTGTGGGGGTTGCCGTAGCAGGCAAGCCACTCAGCACTGTTATCTTCGGAGGTGATCCAGATAATGTTGGGGGGCGCGCTATTTGGGAGTGAGCCGGCAAAAAGTAGATGAGGAAGCAGGGCGAAGGTGAGCAGGTGGATGGATGTTTTCATGTGATCCCTTTTTGATCTGAATATAGAGTGTTTTTAAATTAAGGCTAGAATCGGATAGAAGTATATCATTATTTCGGATCAATCTATGATCCCATCCGTTTTAATGGTTGTGGTATGTTGATCTTGTAGTTCAAAGTGTAATAAGAGGTGTTTATATGAAAATTAGTTTGATGATGGTTTGTTGTTGGTTGGTTGCCTTGATGGTGAAGGCGGAGCAGCGACCGAATATTTTATTCATCTATGGCGATGATATTGGCTATGGAGATTTTAGTTGTTATGGCGGTGAGGTTCATACGTATAACATCGATATGCTGGCTAAAGCGGGCGTGCGTTTTACGGGGGGCTATTGCTCGTCGGCTACATGCACACCTTCTCGCTATACATTGCTGACGGGGGAGTATGCTTTTCGGAATCAGTCAGCGCGTGTGTTGGCTGGTAATGCGCCGTTGATCATTGATCCGGAACGCCCGACGATCGCGGCTTTCTTGCGGGATAATGGCTATGCGACGATGCTTTCAGGTAAATGGCATTTGGGTCTGGGTCTGGCTTCTGAAAACTTGGATTGGAATGGGTTAATCAAACCGGGACCGCGGGAGGTGGGCTTTGAGGAGTCGTTTCATATGGCGGCAACGGCAGATCGGGTGCCTTCGGTTTATATTCGGAATGGTCGGGTGGTTGACCTAGATCCGGCAGATCCTATTTTTGTGAACTATCAGAAGAAAATTGGTGATGAGCCGACGGGGTTATCGCACCCGCATTTGTTGCGTTCACAGGCGGATGAGCAGCACGCAAAGACGATAATCAATGGAATCAGCCGGATCGGCTATATGACCGGAGGACATGCGGCGCGGTTTAAGGACGAGGATATGGCGGATACCTATCTGGTAGAAGCGCAAAAATTTATGCGACAGGAGCGTGAGGAGCCGTTCTTTCTCTTTTTTGCCCCGAACGAGAACCATGTGCCGCGTGTCGTGCATCCTCGGTTTCAGGGGTCAACCAGTTTGGGGCCGCGCGGGGATGCGATTGCGGTATTTGACTGGTGTGTGGGTGAATTGATTCAGACACTAAAGGAGACAGGTCAGCTGAAGAACACGTTGATTGTGATTTCGTCTGATAATGGGCCGGTGTTGTATGACGGATATTGGGATGGTGCCATTGAGCGGCAGGGAACGCACGACGCATCAGGTCCGTGGCGGGGAGGCAAGTATAGCCGATGGGAGGGCGGCACGCGGGTGCCGTTCATTGTGAGCTGGCCGGGGCAGGTGGAGCCGGGGATTTCGGATGCGATTGTCAGCCAGGTGGATTTATATGCTTCAATAGCGGCATTGATCGGAAAGCCTTTGCCGGATAATGCGGGTCAGGATGGTGAGAATGTGTTGCCCGCCCTGTTAGGGAAGCGTGCCGAGGGTAGGGAATATGTGGTGCAGGAAGCGCTCAAGCAGATTGCGATTCGCAAAGGGAATTGGAAATATATCCCGCCGGGGAATGTACGGGAACGACTGGGCTTCAAAAGTTGGAAAAATACAACGGTGAAGGAGCCGGGGCTGTTGTTTCATCTTTCGGAGGATCCGGAGGAGCTACATGATCTGGCAGCACGCTATCCAAAACGGGTCGAGCAGATGCGTAGCATTATCAAAGAAATTGCGCCTGATAAATTGACCGGACCAGCTGTGGTGGACAAAAAGCTATTGGGTTTTGAAAAAAAATAGGTTTTTTGGGCTTAAGTTTAGGTTTATTTCTTATATCTTGCTGACTGGATGTTTCTTTCAGCTGATAGAGGCTGTCTAGTTACTTTGATCACTACAAGGAATGAGTTTGCGTAGAATGGTGCGGTTGTTTTTTATTAGTCTCTGTTTTTTGCTGGCCGGAGAGGTGTGTGCAAAGATTACCTCTCTAACGCTTACGAACGGTGAGCAAATTCCCTGCACGCTAATAGATTATCAACTAAAAACAGATGCCGTTACAGTGCGCGGAGAAGACGGTAAAAACCGGCGGCTAAAGGGGATCCAGCTCGACGATGATTCGTTTCGGGCGGTGCGGGATTGGGATGCGGTTCGGCAGTTTAATAATCCTGAAAAATTTAGGGTCTACGTGAACGAGCCGACTAAAGTGAACAGCTGGATTAAGTATCTGTGGTATCGTCCACCTGGCAAAGTACAGCCAGGGAAGACCTACGAAATTGATTTTGAGCGTTGGGCATATGAGCTTAGAATGGACAATCGGACGGGCTACGATCTAGAGAATGTAGAGCTTGTGTATAATGTATACTACAACCAGATGAGAATGGATTGGACTGTGGAGGAACGGGTGACAGATCTTGTGATACGTCCGTGCCGTGAAGCCTATGCTATTTTGCCCAATGAGATGATGGAACAGGTAACGCTTAAATCGGTGGTATTGCGAAATAAGGAGATAATGTATGACCCTTACAGCGGACAGTGGCGCGCCGATATTTTAGAATATCTACAAGAGGATAATCGTTTTTTGCGGGCAGAGTTTTTAGGAATGGTACTGCAGATAAAGTTTACCGATGCGCAGGGCCGCGTGCACGTGCGTGAGAATCGTTATCCGGATGAGTTAGCGAGCGACATCGCATGGGTGGAACCGACCGAAGAGAACGTAGTTTGGGAAGATGATTTTATTGATGAAAAAACGGACATCAGCACGCCGCCAACTCGTTTTGAGGAGATGGGCGGTGTGGATGAGGGTGAGGACGCATGAAGAAAAAACCTTTTTTTGCTAAGCATGCGAAATCAAGTGCCTTTATGGTCACGATAATCGTGCATGCGTTGATTATCCTTATTGCAGCGTCGTTTGTGGCTTACAAGGTGATCAAGAAAGAGGAGAAGGTCTTTGTTGCCAAAGAGAACAAGCGGCCAAAAATGAAGCTGAAAAAGCTGCAAGTTCCAATCAAAATTGAGAAGCGGAAGAAAACAACCGCGAAGCTACGCAAGCGGGTTGTTGCCAAGAAGGCAAAAGTTACGCCAACCGATATTCAGATGCCGGAGATTACGGGTGTACTGGGTGGGCTGGGAGCCATGCAGGGGGGCGGGGGGCTAGGCAGTGATATTGGCTTCTCCATGCCCGAAATCAACTTCTTCGGCGTTAAGAAGAAGAGTGAGAAGGTGGTTTTTATTGTGTTAGCGGGGCCGGCTTCGACGAAGGGATCAGACGACCGATATACGCCAAAATCAAGGATGTGTTTTCATACCTTGCGGGAACGCCTGCTGGATATGGTGGAGGGATTGCCGGAGTACGCACTGTTTAATGCCGCGTTCTACATGCATTCACTCACGACGCCGTTTTCGACCAACTTGCTGCTGGCAACCGAAAGTAATAAAGCGTTGATGAAAGAGTGGGCAGCACCAGTTAATCCGTTACATCTAGAAGAGACCTATGGCCCCGGGGGGCGTTACGAGGGGTTCTGGGACCGGTATGAGCAGTTGGATTGGTATGCCGGTGATATTATGACGAACAACATACCGCCCGTTTACCCCAAGTGGATCTACCGCTACTCTCCTGGTCCGCATATCATGAAACATTTTGTGGTCGGAGAGCGAGATGAGCGTGAGTTTGTGCATTGGAACCGAGCGGCCTGTTTTGCACTGGAGCAGAAACCAGATACCATCTTTATCCTGACCACCAACTATATTGGCGAAGAGCCCTCTCAGCTAACACGCATGTTTGCCAATATCTGTAAAGATATCTACGGCAATGATAGCCGCAAATATCCAACGATTAATACGGTGGTGCTCACGCGCTCTGGCAATATTCAAGCGGCGGACAATACGTTAAATCAATTTTTACCGATTGTGAATGCATTCCGTGGCAAGGCCGAACTGATTGCCGATATTCGCGATCACATGACCCCCGAAGAGATCGAGGCGCTCGAAGAGCTCGACGGCGTTTTTTAGTGGGTGGGTAATTATTTTTTCGCTTGGGGGTTGACACCGAAAGCGAATCCTATACATTCCCCGCTCTTGTCGAGATCAGAAGTCTTGGTTGAGGTGAGAGAAATAGCGTAGTGGAACAAGCATCATGTGTACACGCTTTACCGGTGTGCTCGGGGCTTGTTTGTCTGTTTTTTGGATAAGCAGGCCCACGTAGCTCAGTCGGTAGAGCGCATCCTTGGTAAGGATGAGGTCGGCAGTTCAAATCTGCTCGTGGGCTCCATTGTCTGAAAAATTTAAATAATGTTTAACTGAGATGTATCAGGAGGTAAAAAAAGATGGCTAAGGATAAGTTCGAACGGACAAAGCCCCACGTGAACGTGGGAACAATTGGTCACGTTGACCATGGTAAAACAACAACGACAGCTGCGATTACGTGTGTGCAGGGTCATAAGGGGTTGGCTGAGTACATCCCATATGATTCAGTTGCTAAAGCATCGGAATCACAGGGACGTCGTGACTCTTCTAAGATTTTGACGATTGCGACATCGCACGTTGAATATGAGTCAAATAATCGTCACTACGCGCACGTTGACTGTCCTGGTCACGCGGACTACGTGAAAAACATGATCACGGGTGCGGCGCAGATGGACGGAGCGATTTTGGTGGTAGAGGCGCCTTCGGGACCCATGCCGCAGACCCGTGAGCACATTCTGTTGGCACGCCAGGTTGGTGTACCGAAGATTGTTGTGTTCCTGAACAAGTGCGACTTGGTTGATGACGAAGAGTTGATCGAGCTGGTTGAGATGGAAATTCAGGAGCTGCTGGCTAAGTATGAGTTTGAAGAGGATAGCCCGATCATTCGTGGTGCGGCACTTCCTGCGATTCAGAACCCAGACGGACCGGAAGCGGATTGCATCCAGCATTTGATGGACGCTTTGGACGAGTGGATTCCGGAGCCTGAGCGTATTACCGATCAGGATTTCTTGCTGCCGATCGAAGACATCTTCTCTATTGAAGGTCGTGGTACGGTTGTAACAGGTCGTGTTGAGCGTGGTATTATCCACACGGGTGACGAGATCGAAATCATCGGCATCAAGGACACGCAGAAAACAACCTGCACAGGTGTTGAGATGTTCCGTAAGATTTTGGACGAAGGTCAAGCTGGCGATAACGTTGGTATCTTGTTGCGTGGTACGAAGAAAGAAGAAGTACAGCGTGGTCAGGTATTGGCGAAGCCGGGTTCAATCAACCCGCACACTACGTTTAAAGGCGAAGTGTACGTTTTGTCTAAGGATGAAGGAGGCCGTCATACGCCGTTCTTCAAGGGTTACCGTCCGCAGTTCTACTTCCGTACAACGGACGTGACGGGTGACATTCAGCTGCCAGATGGCGTTGAGATGGTTATGCCGGGCGACAACGTGACGATGGATGTTGAGTTGATCACGCCAATCGCGATGGAGCAGCATATGCGTTTCGCGATTCGGGAAGGCGGCCGTACCGTAGGTGCGGGTCGTGTGACCGAAATCGTTGCCTAACGTATCGAAGGGTTGCGCGTTCAAGTCAGCAATGGCTTGAACGCGTATGAATCGGAAGGCGGAGAGCGATGGCGAGAGAAATCATAACCTTGGCGTGCACAGAGTGCGGTGATCGGAATTACACGGGTACCCGGAACAAGAAGCTGGAAACACAGCGGCGGGAAGTTAAGAAGTATTGCCCGCGTCTCCGGAAGCATACCCTGCATCGCGAAACAAAGTAGGGCCGGTTTTATTTGCAGACAGGTGAGTAGCTCAATTGGCAGAGCACCGGTCTCCAAAACCGGGGG
>CAXGYR010000066.1:0-7414 GCA_964014015.1 uncultured Kiritimatiellaceae bacterium | reverse complement strand
CTACACTCTTCCCCTACACGACGCTCTTCCGATCTCCATGGCTCCCCTTGCCGCCCAGAGCCGCGCCGGCGTCGTCCTCATGCACATGCAGGGAACCCCCCAAACCATGCAAGACAAGCCAACGTATACCGATGTCTTCACCGATGTTCATCACCACCTCGAACAACGAATGCACGCTGCGCTACAAGCCGGCATTCAACGCAATGCCATTGTCATCGACCCCGGCATCGGTTTTGGCAAAACCCTCGAACACAACCTCGAACTCCTGCGCAACCTCAATCGCCTCTCCCCCCTCGCCCCCATACTAGTCGGGCTCTCCCGCAAACGCTTCATCGGCAGCATCACCCAACGAGAAAACACCGAAGACCGTCTTCCAGGAAGTCTCGCAGCAGCAGCATACGCCCTCAGCAAAGGTGCACATATTTTACGGGTTCACGATGTAATCGAAACTTGCGACCTCTGCCGCATATTCGATAGACTCTCAGTAGATGAATCAAATACAATGGATAGAACAGTTTAACGCACCAAACCGCGAAGGCTGGCTCGAGATCGTCATTCTCGCCACGCTCATCTATGCCCTATTCCGCTTCTTTCAAGGCACCCGTGGCTCCTCTATCCTCACCGGACTACTCGTTCTATTTGGCGCCCTCTACGCCATCACCAGCATCATCAATCTCGACGTTCTTAACTGGCTTCTCTCCCGCCTCACGCTCTACTTCTCCCTCGCCCTCATCATCATCTTCCAGCCCGAAATTCGCCGCGCGCTCGCTCGCCTAGGTCGCCAACCCTGGCGAAAAAACGGGCTTGCCACCCAAAAAAGCCTCGTCGGCCCCCTTTCCCAAGCAGTCAAAGCTCTATCCGAACAAAAAATTGGCGCCCTCATCGCCATTGAACGTGAAATCGGCACCCGCGCCATTCAAGACAGCGGTACGCCTATACACGCCACTGTCACCGCTGAACTCATCACCAGCCTCTTCTTTCCCCGCTCCCCCCTCCACGACGGCGGAATTATCATCGGCGGCGAAACCATCCGCGCCGCTGGCTGCCTCTTCCCCCTCTCCCAAAAAGAACAGATCCAGAAAACACTCGGCACCCGCCACCGCGCCGCTATCGGCATAACCGAAGAGACCGATGCCGTCGTCATCGTCGTTTCTGAAGAGACTGGCGCCATATCACTTGCCTACAACGGCAAGCTACGTCGCGGTCTAAGCGAAGAACGCTTCCAGCGCATCCTTACTACCCTGCTAAGCCGAAAGCAAACCGGTCTCACCCGCTTCCGTGAAAAAATCGACTCCGGCGAAGCGCCCGCCTCTGACGCCCCCCTCGCAAACACCTCCAGCGGAGACCCCCATGCCTAAAGTAGACCAGCGCATTAAACGCCTTTGGCAAGACAAGCTACTCATCCTGATCAGCCTAGCCCTCGCCTTCCTAGCCTGGCAGCGTATCCACAGCACCATCGGCTACGAAACCACACTTTCCGATATTCCCATTGAACTCATCGCTCCCGATGGCTGGTCCCTGCTCAACCGCTCACTCGACAAAGTCAGCATCACCCTGCGCGGGTCGCAGCAAGAAATTCGCCTGCTCAACCCCGACAACCTCCGCGTCATCATTCCGCTTCCCGAACCCAACCCTCAACAGGAAGCCACCATAAAGCTTAAAGAAACCCACCTCCTAAACCCCTCGGCGGCACGTCTGATCCGCTTCAATCCACCCCTTATTTCCGTCTCTTTCGATCAAACCATCGAACGGCTTATCCCTGTAAAAGCCACCTTCACCGGCAACCTACGCGAAGGTCTCGAAATTTTGCAGGCCACCTGCAAACCCGCCGCTGTACGCATTCGCGGCCCACGTAAGATCGTTGAAAAAATCGAACAGATTAAAACCAGCCCCATCTCCCTTGACCGGCGCCCCGCCACCTTCATGGAGACAATGACCCTAGCCATCCCCCCCGAAAACGACCTTCGCTCAGATATTCAGCGTATTGATGTTACCGTCGATATTGCTGAACAAATCCGTACCCGCCGCTTTCTGAACGTACCGCTACGCATTCTCAACAGTCCCCGTAAAACCCAATTCATCAACACCGTACCCGAAACCATCAACATCACCGTTTCCGGAGCCCAGCGGCGTATCGACCGTATTAACGCTGAGAATATAACTGCCTATGTCCACTGCGAGCAGCTCGAAGCCGCGACTACCTATGACCTGCCCGTCCAGATCGACCTGCCCGCGGGTATCATTTTGAACGAAATCGAGCCGAGCGTCGTCAAAGTTTCCATCACGTCCGAAAAAGAATAACAACTATATGAAAAAACTTATTTCCAGCCTACTACTCTTCGGTCTACTGACCACTCACGGACAAACCAATGAAAGCCTCATCGTGCAGAGCCCCGAAGAGCGCATCAAAATGCTTCAGCACATCGGCAGCATCTACTTCCAAGATGGTGATGTAGAGAACGCAGCCGACGCTTTTAAACGCATTCTCGAAATCGACCCAACACAAAAAGATGCCCGCTCTATCCTCGGTGTCATCTACGTAAACTCCAAAAATTATGCCGCTGCTATCGAAAACATGAAGAGCCTTGCCGAAGATTATCCCGAAGACTATCAAGCCCTAAACAACCTCGCCTGGACCTATGCCACCGCCGAAGATCCCGCTTACCGCGATGCTCTCCTCGCCATTGATCTCGCTCAGCAAGCGCTAGTCCTTGCCCCCTACGACCATCACATATGGAGTACTCTTTCCGAAGCCTACTTTGTATCCGGTCAATACGAAAAAGCCAACCGCGCTATTCAGCACCTCGTCAAAATGGCAACCACAAAAAAAATACAGCTCACACAAGACGCCGTTGATACTTACAATAACCAGATCCGCAAATGCGCGCGCGCCATCGAAACCGAAAAGTTACTTACCGAGGATTAGTAAACCAACGCGCCAAGCAGCACCAAACCAAGCCCTGCAATTGCCTTAAGGGTCAGCGCGACAAAATAGACCCGTTCGCTCTCTAGCAAGATCGCATGCATCTGCCGAAACCGCCATGGCGCCATCAACAACATTATTCCCACGACCACCCAGCTATACGCCAACAGCGAAACTGCCTGGAAATATGGCCGCTCCGAATAAACCGCCAACTGAGTCAACGGAACCGCCACCAAACACAATAATCCGCCCAGCGCCCGCGCCGCCAACAACTCCTTCAGGCACGTCACACACCCCACAAAAACAAGCGGCGCCAACACAAAAATGAATTGTTTAAATCCATTTAGCCCCCCCATATTCATCAGCCACGCCTCGCGCGCCGCCAACACACAACAGATCGCCGCCAATATCCAGCCCGCATTACGACTACGCGGAAACGCCCGTACAGCCCCTCGTAATAAATCAGGCCTTACCAACCCCGTACCCGCCATCAGCAACGCCAAAACCCCGATTAAAATGGTAACCATCGCTAGATTCATAACATCACCTTGCCTCCGAACACCCCGCCATACAAGCCCAAACAGTTTGCCGCATCAAACCTTGAAATCAATTGTCATTTGCTCAAATGTGTATCTATGAACACATTAAAAAAAGTATTCGTCTCCGGCTGTTACGACATTCTCCACGCAGGCCACCTGCAATTTTTTGCCGAAGCCAAAGCGCTCGGGAATCACCTCATCGTCAACTTTGCCTCCAACGATGTACTACTCGCCCACAAAAACCGAGCTAGCAGCCTGCCCGACCAGCACAAAAAAGCACTACTCGAAGCAATCGAACTTATCGACGAGGTCTGCATTGGAAACGACCCCGAGCTAGGCCTTAATTTCAAAACCAACTTCCTGCAAATGCGTCCCGATATTCTGGCCGTTACCGAAGACGATCAATATGCCGACATTAAAAAAGAGCTCTGCCAATCCATCGGAGCCACCTACATCGTACTTCCCAAGACCGCCCCCACCTTTGAACCCGTCTCCACCACCTCCCTTATACAAAACATTAAAGCCCCTCTAACAACTCCTCTCCGCGTCGACTTTGGCGGCGGCTGGCTCGATGTTCCCAAACACGCTATCGAAGGCGGTTTCATCGTCAACTGCGCCATCACTCCGCACGTCTCTAAAACGGATTGGCCCTACGAGAAAAAATCGGGGCTCGGTGGCAGTGCCGCCTGGGCCATCCTCAACGGACACGATGGCGTTAAAAAAGAGCTCGACCTCGGCGTCGGCTGGCAAGATCCTGCCATCATTAACGAAACCGGGCTCTGTGTCTGGCGCAGCGGGGAACGTCCTATACTTCACCTCAAAACCAACAACGACTTCCTAAGCGGAAGAATGGCCATCCACTACACCGGCTACGACCACGACACCCCTGGCAACGTCGATAAGCTACGCGACTATGCTCTCATAAAAAAAGCAGGAGATGTCGCCTGCCAAGGCGCCACCACCCGCTCACTTCCCCAGCTGGCAGAAGCCGTTCAAATCTCTTATCAAATGCAATTGAAAGAAGGCATGACGCCCCTACCCCCCCTCGAAGGGGCCATCGCACATAAATACTCCGGCGGCGGGCATGGCGGGTACGCCCTCTACCTATTCAGCAGCAACGAAGCGCGCAACTGTGCCGTAAAACAGAGCCCCGAAACCATCGCCGTTGAGCCCTACCTCAAACAGCCATAACGACCAGCCTACATCAAGGCAGTGATGACCGCTAGTCCCCCACCCGAACCATCGGCGTTATCGGTTCCGCATCAGACTTGAATCCCGCAACCCCCTCTTTAAAAAATTGAATTTTATCAATCCGGAAGCCCCCCGACCGGCCACAGATCCAAAACCAATGGTCACCCGCTGATAGGCTGTAAACTGGCACCGAAAAATGCCCCTCTTTCTTTGCTACAGCACCATAGTTATCATGGGTTGTATGCCACGAAAACCCAACCCCCTCATCAAACTGCTCCTGATTAATCGAGTGATAGGTCTTCCGCGTAATTCCATACGGACTAACCGGATTCAACCCCATTAACGTCCAGCAATCATTCCAATTACGCTGCCACAAGCGCGGCTTAAAATACTCATTATAATCATGGTGTGAAACCAGCCGCACATGCTCACGCGCACTCTCATCCGCCCCCTCCAAGGCACGATAAATCAGCTCCATCGGACCCGCCACAATAAGGTACAGCGGATCGGCCGACGTCGACGCATTTATGACCCGCCGCAAATTTGCCACCGCCCCCTCCGGATCGATCGCAGCATCAAAAAAAACATCCGCCTCAAAACCCCACCGCGCCTGCGCCCCCATCGCGCTTACCCACATACGATTATCGTCCGGCTCAATTTTCTTGTACTCTAGAAAATTATTAAAATCATAATGAACCAGGTTATCCTGCAAGCCCGCCTTTGCCAGAATCGCCAACGAAAACGGCGTAGCTCCCACATCATCTGCATCCGCATCTGGATTCCCATCCGCACTAATCGCAATACGATGGTGAGACTGCCATGGCGAAACCGCTGCCTCCATAGCTCCGCTTAAACACCCCGCCAACAAAACCACAGCCAACCAACGCATGCCCTCGCTCCTATCCTTCTTCAACTCCACGCAGCCGAATAATAAAACGCTAAACAGTAGAAGCGAAATCAAACACTCCGCAATAGACCATATTGCTACTCAACCACGCACAAAAAAACCCTCCGAATAGGAGGGTTAAAGCGTTGCTACTACCTGAGGCTCGAACCTGAAGAGCTACTAACAATAAGTCAGCTCATCTGCCGCTTACGTTAAGCATCTTTTTAGTGCAGTTAAGAATCTAGGTATGGCTCGTGCTTGTAATCACCAAACATACAGATAGCCCAACGAGAATGAGTTGTGCGGTATAATCCGAGGATGGCTCTCGCTTGTGCCGTCATAATTAAAATCACTAGTCTCATCAAACTGGTTCACTACTCTGATTGTCAAAGCATGACGATAGTCCTTGCCGCTACCGAAACCATGACGATCATTTCGACTACTTTGAAACTCATCTTTCAACCAAATACCCAGTAAAAAATCTACGTACTCGGAAGATGTTGAATTATTCCAGTCATAGTCAAAAAATCTAACCTGTATGAACCCATCATCCCACGATTTTTCAACGCCAACAGTAGAGGCAATGAAATTATCAATTAATCCCGAGTTAAATCTCTTTTCCTCACCCTCCTCTGTATCATCATGATGGCTCACATCAAAATGGACAAAATTATGGGAGATAAATGGCGTAAATGATAAAGCACGAAACGTTAGAGGATAATAAAAATTGAAACCTACTGAACTAGAAAACCCATTGCCAGCTCCAGATTCAGCTCGCAGGCCATAAATAAAGTCCACATGATCAACAAACCCATGATTGCCGGTAATGTAGCCGCCAGCATGATCAAACAATCCTTTGTTTGAATCAACAAAGGAAACTTCTATTCCAACAACGTCTTTACCAATGATTCCCGCGTCACAAAATGCAGTCGACACAGTTGCCATCGCGATAAGACTTACAAAAAACAATCTCATACTCTCCTCTTTTCCTATTAAACTTCAAATTGGTTCATTCTTACATAAATAAACGTACAGTTAAATAAAAATAGCCGGCAAACTACATCCTCAATATTTACACCAATATTACTTATTATAGTTCTATCGGCAAATAATTGTGAAATCATTAAAAAAGCAACACCCAATAGTGTCGGGCGTTGCATTTAGCTTAAGGCTACTCATGACTACTGTTTATGCCATGCTGCGGCCTATGGTAACTAATTGTAATTCTATATTCCAATAGTACTCTTCAGCCGGTAGATTACGCTCGGCAAAAATCCAGTAGTATTGACGACCTGCGCAGCAACGCCATTTTTACGCATTTCATCTGCACGCTCTACATCAATACGTCCTAGGTCTTCAACATTGTAAACCATCCCTGAAACCATGACCTTCTTTTCTCTGTAAATTAAAGGATGGATAAATTTATAATCTTCCGTATGGGTTCTTAGCTTATAAAATGCATCACCAGACTCAGAATCTACAGCACGAAAAGCCGCAATCTCTTCTAATTTCCCTTCGGGGCGCTTGCCAATCATTACTACATCACCCTTCACTTGAGCATCATTTTCTAGCTCAATTATTCCGAATAGTTTTCTTGATGATGCTGAGCCTGTTGTTCTGCCCACATATTTTAACCCTTGTTCTTGCGGGCGTGTAACAATCT
This sequence comes from uncultured Kiritimatiellaceae bacterium, assembly GCA_964014015.1. Taxonomy (GTDB): domain Bacteria; phylum Verrucomicrobiota; class Kiritimatiellia; order Kiritimatiellales; family Pontiellaceae; genus Pontiella. The sequence continues at coordinate 212 of CAXGYR010000066.1, read as the reverse complement.
GCTGAACTTCAGCCCCCAGACTAGATGTGCTTCTTGGATGTATTTTCGAGTCTAGTGAAGCGCATCCCGAAAGAAAAACTAGACTTGTTAAAGTCAGAAAAGCCTGATTTATGATATCTTTCTTTTTTTATTTATACTTTGCTTACAATATGTAATATTCTTATATTAATATTTAACGCTATTGTTAGATTATAATTAGGAAATATATAAAA
>CAXGYR010000065.1:0-8038 GCA_964014015.1 uncultured Kiritimatiellaceae bacterium | reverse complement strand
GGGGTGGGCATTTGCATGCCGGCGAGGGATGCGAAGAAGTCTTGCATGGCGTCGACGGAGGTGGCGGAACGGAAAAGAGTGGTGGCGATCTCTTCGTAGATGCGTTCCATGAGATCCATGAAGAGGTTGTAGGCTTCTCGTTTGTATTCAACGAGGGGGTCGCGCTGTCCGTAGGCGCGGAGCCCGATGCTTTCGCGGAGGCTATCCATGCTGCGTAGATATTCCTGCCAGTGCTGATCGATGGCTTGGAGGATGAGGTGGCGCTCGAGGCGCTGGAGAGATTCGGTAGATTCGTGGCTGGCCTTCAGGGTGTAGGCTTGTTTGACCTGTTCCATGACGGTGGCGGTGAGGGTTTCGGGTGTTTTTTCGGCGGGGAGTTCTTCTTCGTTGAGACCGAGCGGGAAGGTTGTGTTGACCCAGATGAGAAATTCGTGGAGGGCTTCGGGGGCGCCGGATGCGGTTTCGGCGGCGTGGGCACTGACGGCTTGTTCGACGGCGTGGAGCAGTTGGTCGCGGGGGTCGTCGGCCTGCAGAGCGTCGGAGCGGAAGCCGTAGATTTCGGTTCGCTGGGCGTTCATGACGTCGTCGTATTCGAGGGTGCGTTTGCGCATCATGAAGTTTTGCTGTTCGACGCGGCGCTGGGCGGTTTCGATAGAGCGGTTGAGCCAGGGGTGTTCGAGGACTTCCCCTTCTTCGATGCCGAGTTTTTCCATGATGCCGGAGATTTTTTCGGATCCGAAGAGGCGCATGAGGTTGTCTTCGAGGGAGACGAAGAAGCGGGTGACGCCGGGGTCGCCTTGACGGGCGGAGCGGCCGCGTAGCTGGCGGTCGATGCGGCGCGATTCGTGGCGTTCGGAGGCGATGACGTATAGACCGCAGGGGCGCTCTTCGAGGAGCTTGCGTAGGGGCTTGCCGTCGGTTTTGGAGTCGAGGGAGAAGGTGGTGGAGTTGAGGTCGTCGCGGTTGAGGTGGACGACGGAGGGGCCGAGTTTGATGTCGGTTCCGCGGCCGGCCATGTTGGTGGCGATGGTGACGGCGCCGGGTTGTCCGGCGTTGGCGACGATCTCGGCTTCGCGGGCGTGGTTTTTGGCGTTGAGGACGTTGTGGATAATGTTTTCGCGGCGGAGCATGCGGCTGAGGACTTCGGAGGTTTCGACGGCGACGGTTCCGACGAGGACGGGTTGTTGGCGTTGGTTGGCGGCTTTGATTTCGTCGATGACGGCTTTAAATTTTTCGCGTTGGGTTTTGTAGACTTGGTCGTTGAGGTCGAGGCGGCGGACGGGGCGGTTGGTGGGGATGACCATGACGTCTAGGCCGTAGATTTGGTGGAATTCGTCGGCTTCGGTTTCGGCGGTGCCGGTCATGCCGGAGAGTTTTTCGTACATGCGGAAGTAGTTTTGGATGGTGACGGTGGCGAGGGTTTGGGTTTCGCGTTCGATTTTGACGCCCTCTTTGGCTTCGACGGCTTGATGGAGGCCGTCGCTCCAGCGGCGTCCGGTCATGAGGCGTCCGGTGTGTTCGTCGACGATGACGACTTGGTTGTCTTGGACAACGTAGTCGACGTCTTTCTCGTAGATGGTGTGGGCGCGGATGAGCTGGTCGACGGCGTGGATGCGTTCGTTGCGCATGGCGTAGTCGTCTTGAATGGTGCGGCGTTTTTCCATGAGCTCTTCGGGGGAGAGGTCGTCGCGGCCGTCGAGTTCGGACATGTGGGCGATCATGTCGGGGAGGACGTACATTTCGGGATCGTTGGGGTTGAGTTCGGCGCAGCCTTTTTCGGTTAGGCTGGCGTCGTGTCCTTTTTCGTCGATGGTGAAGAAGAGCTCTTGGCGGAGTTCGCGGGCGGTCTCTTTGTAGGCATCGGAGAGCATTTTCATTTGGGTTTTTTCGAGGAGCTTGCGGATGTTGATGTCTTCGATGAGGTGCATGAGTTGTTTGTTTTTGGGCATGCCTTCGAATACTTGATAGAGCTTGAGGGAGGCTTCTTCTTGGTCTTCTTTGTTTTGGTCGAGTAGGGTTTTGGCTTCTTTGAGGAGCTGGGTGCAGAGGTCGCGCTGGCGGCGGACGAGGCGGGAGGCGGCGGGTTGGAGTTCGCTGTATTGGGTGGAGGAGTAGGGGGCGGGGCCGGAGATGATGAGGGGGGTGCGGGCTTCGTCGATGAGGATGGAGTCGATTTCGTCGACGATGGCGAAGTTGTGTCCTCTTTGCTGTACCATGTCTTCGGGGGTGTAGGCCATGTTGTCGCGGAGGTAGTCGAAGCCGAATTCGGAGTTGGTGCCGTAGGTGATGTCGCAGAGGTACATTTCGCGGCGCTGGGGTGGGGGCATCATGTTTTTGAGACAGCCGACGGTGAGGCCGAGCCATGTGTAGAGGTGGCCCATCCATTCGGAGTCGCGCTGGGAGTGGTAGTCGGAGGTGGTGACGACGTGAACGCCTTTGCCGGTGAGGGCGTTGAGGTAGACGGGGAGGGTGGCGACGAGGGTTTTGCCTTCGCCGGTGGCCATTTCGGCAATCATGCCGTTGTGGATGGCCATGCCGCCGATGAGCTGTACGTCGAAGTGAACCATTTCCCAGGGGAGGTCGTGCCCGCAGACTTCGACGGTGGTGCCGCAGAGTCGGCGGGCGGCGTTTTTGACGACGGCGAAGGCTTCGAGTTCGATCTCTTCGAGGGAGGTGCCGTTGGCGAGGCGTTCTTTGAATTCGGTGGTTTTGTTCTGAAGCTGCTCATCGGTGAGCGCTTTGTATTGTTCGTCGAGGGCTTTGATCTGCTCTACTTTTGGTCCCATTTTTTTGAGATCGCGCTCATTCTTAGAGCCGACAATCTTTTTCAAAATCCAGTTCATAGTTTTACCGCCAGTGATTAGTGTGGTTGAGAGTGATAGCGGAAATTGAGGAAAGTAACAAGTGTTTGAGCAGCGGAAGAGGTGTGGTTTAGTGGAATGTACTCAAACAATGATCGTAAAAGTGGTAAAAGGGCTATTCCTAAGTACAGGTATCAATCAAATTAAATAGTGTATTAGTGTATTAGTGTATTTATCCAACGTGCTAATTCGATTTTTAAGAGGATAATTTTAATTATGAGACATAAATCTACATTTACATTCATAATGTTCGTATTAACTGCGTTTCAGCTGAGTGCGAAAGGTGCAACGATCTTCTACGATGATTTCAGTTCATATGGAAGTGGATCCATTGGTGGAGTGGATTGGTATCCTAAATGGGACAACAATGATGTGACACAACGTAATTTGCTCACGGGAGACGGTTCGGGGTCCTATGCTGTTTTAGATACGTCCGCGACAAAAATTAACTATCACTGCATAGCTCAACAAGGATTTTCTCTGACCGGTAGTGAAACGGCAACGATTTCGACCTCGATGCGATATGAACATAACTCGGCAGGTGAGACGCCGCGGAAGAATAAGCCTTTTTTCTCTTTGATGATCAATACTTCGCAGAATTGGTGGGAGGGAACGCTGGAATACAAAGCCGTCGTGAACCGAGGCGGTGCGATTGGGTTGGCGCATGATGGAGGAGGAGGGCTTTGGGTTGAGCATTGGATCAACCATACCACGCTGGGATTCTCGGGGAACCCGTCAGCGGGTTTGAGCGACTGGATCGTCGTGAAAAGTACGGTGTCGGTGCAAAACGGCGTGTATATGTTTGATACAGATCTGTATCGGGCGGACGGATTTACGTTACTTGCGGATGGAACTCCACAGGTGTCTACGATCGCTGCCGGTACAACCATTTATGCGGGCATTACGACGGGTTGGAATTCATATACGTCCATGACTATCGAAGAGATGAATCATATAAGTGAAGTTCACATTGATGATTTTATGATTCAGACATCCGGGGGTAGCGATGGTTCATCGCCCTCTCCAGTTAATCCAATGGAGATTATCTCGAATCCAGAAGAGATGGATCTGGATGAGAATGGACTGGGGGATTTGTGGGAGGCGCGTTATGCAGCTCTTGGTCTCGCGGCGAATGAGGATTCGGATGGCGATGGAATCTCTAATGCGGATGAGAGTTTGGCGGGTACGAATCCGTTCGATGTATTGAGTGCACTTAAAGTTGCGCTAACGAATGTGAACGAAGATACCGTGCGAGTAGGGTGGCCGATTGCGGCATACCGAGAGCAGCAGCTGCAAATAGCTTCGAGCCTTGATTCGGAATGGGTGCCCATGAACAGTGCAGGAGAGGGGTCTGATACGTGGCGCGAGATGGATTTCGATATATCGCAGACAACCAGTGCCTTCTTTCGAGTAACGAGTGCGTCATTGGATAGTGATGGTGATGGGGTGCAGGATTGGATTGAGCAACTGATGGGTTCTGACCCGGCGCAGGCAGACTCAGCAATGCCGGCAACTACCTATACAGATCCGGACGATCCATCTTCTACGCTTCAATTTTCAGGAGACCTGTCAGCGTTTAATGAGGTTTTTGTGGAGCAGTCTCCTAGCAACATGATCTCGGAAGCGCAGGCGGCGAGGTTCCTGCTTCAGGCTACGTTTGGACCGCGGTATACGGATATTCAACAAGTTCGGGCGTTAGGGATTGAAGGCTGGATTGACGAGCAGCAGGGATTGCCGATAACCAGCAGTAGTCTGACGTCAACCTACATGGACTTGATCTATAATGACTGGAATTCGAACACATTTAGTTCATCGCTGTATGGTTACAGTTACAATGGAAACGAAAGAATCAACGGGATTAATTTTCCAACAGCATGGCTTCGTGCTGCTATTCAGTCGAATGACATGTTACGGCAGCGGGTGGCATTTGCATTGAACCAGATTTTAGTGGCCTCTTCGGCTTCGGCTGGGCTTGGCAATAAACCGATTGGGATTGCCGATTATTACGACCTGATGATTGAGCATGCATTCGGGAATTTTTATGACCTGCTACGGGATGTGACCTATCATCCAATTATGGGAACCTATTTGAGTCATTTATTGAATGAAAGAGCTGACCCGTCGGCTAATCGTTTTCCAGATGAAAACTATGCGCGAGAGGTGATGCAGCTGTTCACGATTGGATTGTGGGAGCTTAATCAGGACGGTACCCGTAAAGTGGACGGTAATGGTGAGCCGATTCCGACGTATGATAATAGCGATGTTACGGAATTGGCTAAGGTGTTCACGGGCTTGAACTATGGTGGAGCTGATGGCAACACGGACTGGCCTTGGGGCTGGTCGGATGACTGGAGTTATATGCAGTATCCGATGGTGATGAATGCGCGAAACAGTCAGGGCCAGGCACTGGTTCACGATTTTGGGGAGAAGAGTTTTCTCGGGTTGACAATCCCTGCACAGACGCCATCGGATGCGAATGGAGATCAGGATATCACGGATGCGCTTACGCATCTTTTCAACCATAACAATACAGCACCCTTTATCTGCCGGCAGTTAATCCAGTTTTTGGTGACCGCTAATCCTAGTCCGGCGTATGTTGCCCGCATTGCGGATGTATTTGATGATGATGGGTCTGGTGTACGGGGAAATCTGGGTGCGGTGGTAAAAGCTATCTTGATGGATGATGAGGCTCGTCGACCCATTGAACATCTATCGGCACAACAGTTCGGCGGTCTACGTGAACCGCTAGTTCGTGCGACGCACCTCTTCCGTGTGCAGCGGATGGATCGTTACTCTAATCTCGTCTGGTGGTGGTGGACGGAGGATAGTAATTCCATCGAGAATATGGGATTACAGGCCCCGATGCGTTCCCCGACCGTGTTTAATTATTACCGACCGGATTACCGCCTTAAGGGAGCCTTGAGTGAGCAGGGATATCATGCGCCTCGCTTCCAGATAACGACTAGTTATACGGCTATATCGTTTGCCAACTATCTTTGGAACACGATTAACAATGGATGGGGCATCAGTGGAAAGACAGTGGATTTTGATCCAGATTATTCGGATTTCACGGCGTTGGCATCGAATGCGACAGCATTGGTGGATCGGGCGGTTCTACTTTTCTGTGCCGGCCAAGTTGACTCGTCAACACGTGAAATCATGATTAATGCGGTGTCGGGATTAAGCGGTAATACAGACAGAATTAAGTTGGCCATTTATCTGGCGATGATGGCGCCGGAAGGTGCCATTTTAAAGTAGGAGATTTAATATGACTCGGAATATTTCACGTCGTAGTATGATTGGAGAATCCAGTTGCGCGCTGTTGGGCTCCACATCGGTACTCTCTTCGATTTTGAATTTAAAGTTGATGAATCAGGCGGCCGCGCAATCGGGTGGAACCATCACGGATACCAAGACCATTGTTAACATCAACTTAAACGGGGGAATGGACTCTTGGAACCTGTTGGTACCGTGGGATACTGCACGCTACAATTTACATCAGGCGGCGCGTGGATCGGGTGGTAATGATTTAACGATTCCGAAGAGTGAGTTAACCCGTATCTATCAGGCTTCGGGTGGTGATGGTCAGGATTACGGCATTTACGATCAACTAACGGGTATTATTGATCTGTTTAATGGTACAGGATTTAGTGATCGGCGCCTGTCGTTTTTGACCAACATTGGCACGCTGGTAGAGCCAACGACTATGGCTCAGTATCAGGCTGGTAGTGTTACACTGCCTAAAGCGCTTTTCTCACACATTGACCAAGTGACGCAGTGGCAGACGTGTGTACCACAGGGAATGGCGGAACTTTCTGGATATGCTGGTCGAATGGCGGATGTGCTTCACTCAACGGCCAATACACAGGCAACTGCCATGAGTATCTCGCTAGCGGGAAATAATATTGCTCAGATTGGTAATGATACATCTCAATTTTCTATTACGGGGGAGGGGGCGTTGACCCTGGATAGCACGACTGCTGGTTCATGGAATTTACGCAACGCCAAAACTGCAGCGGTAACCAGCTTAGTAGATCAAACGTATCGCAATTTAATGAGAGATAGTTTTTCGACCTATACGAGAGGAGCGATTGATGCGCAGGATGCATTCAAGACTATCTATGACGCGCACATTCCAAATTACAGCGTGGCGTTCCCTTCCTATGGGCGGTTTGGCAGTGAATTACAGGCGGCGGCCCGCACGATAGCAGTTCGTAATCAGCTTGGACTGAAACGCTCCACTATCTTTATTGAGTTGGGCGGCTGGGATGATCATAACCAGAACCGGACGGTCACGCTGGATCGGTTAAAACAAGTTTCGCAGGGCTTATATGCTTTCCAGAAGGCGCTTCAGCAGGAAGGGCTTGAAGATGAAGTGGTAACATTTGTGAGCTCTGACTTTGGTCGCAAGCTACCGGGCAACGGTCGCGGATCAGATCATGCTTGGGGCGGTAATACAATGGTTATGGGTGAGCCCGTGGATGGGGGTAAAGTGTATGGCACCTTCCCAGACCTGACACTGGGCGGCGACGATGACGTAGATTCAGATGGGCGCTTCCTGCCGTCGATGCCGGTGGATCATCTGATTGCAGAGTTGGCGCGCTGGTTCGGGGTGAGTGCTGGTGATCTTCCGTATGTATTGCCGAATATTGGAAACTTTATTATTCCGTCTCAGACACCACAACCGATTGGGTTTATCAAGTCCGGTCGCATTACCTAATTTGTTCTGATCGGATTAGCCTTGGAACTGTTCGAAGGCGCGGATGAACGCGTCGATGTGCGCAGTGGTGTGAACCCCAGAGATGAAGGCGACTTCGAACCCGCTGGGCGGGGTGTAGAATCCATGATCAAGCATGTGGTGGAAGTAGCGGGCATGGGCTTGTTGGTCGCAGGCTTTGGAGTCGTCTAGATTATGGACGGACTCTTTCCGGAAGAAGGGTGTGAACATGCCGCCGCGCCGAGCACAGTGAAGATCAGCCTGTTTTTCCTCTGAAATTCGGTTAATGCCTTTGGCAAGGCGCCGCCCGAGAATATCCATTTTGAGGTAGGGGGCTTCGTCGCGTAGCAGTTCAATGGTTTTCATGCCGGCGGCGACGGCAACGGGATTACCGCTGAGCGTGCCGGCTTGATAGACGGGGCCGAGGGGAGCGAGGTGCTCCATGATGGTGCGGGTGCCG
>CAXGYR010000064.1:0-8090 GCA_964014015.1 uncultured Kiritimatiellaceae bacterium | reverse complement strand
GCAAACTCAAGAAACTGCCTCTTCAAGTAAGAGCTCTCTATACTCATTCACAAAACTGGAGAGTTCTTCTTGCCAATTTCCAAACAAATTTAGTTTCATGTTTTTCAAATGCTGATTCTCAAGAATCGAATTTACAGGCCGCTCGGTTGGCGTCGGATACTCATCTGATGTGCATGGTTCAATTTTATGGTCAACACCCATCTCTTCTAGAAAAGCTATTGCTAGCTCGCACCAAGAGCAATATCCCTCAGAAGATGCATGAAAGACTCCTTGAGCCTCCTTTTTCATCACTTCTATTATCTGAGCGGCAAGCGTTTTACTCCACGTCGGTGAGCCAAACTGCTCATTCACTACTTTTAATTGTTTGTCAGGATGCTGCATAGAAAGCCGCAACATCGTCTTTAAAAAATTATTGCCGTGCATTCCATACAGCCATGCCGTGCGCACAATAGCATGTCGACAACCGGAAGCCATTATCGCCTCTTCCCCTGCCAGCTTCGACCGCCCATATTCTGAAACCGGGTGGGGAGTGTCCTCTTCCGTCCAGCTCTCAAACAGCGCTCGCTTACCATCAAAAACATAGTCTGTAGAGACATGGATCATGTACCGGTCATGCCGCGCTGTCCACACTGCCAAATGGGAAGGTAAATCCCGGTTAGCATTCCAACATAACGGATCTGTTTCGCACGCATCCACTGCAGTATACGCAGCACAATTAATAATTACATCTGGGTTAGTTATGGACAAAAAACGTTCAGCCTCTCGTGCATCCGAAAGATCCACCTGATCAATATCCGTCTTAATCAACACAACGTCTGGCTCAAGCAATTGAGAACAGTCTGCTCCCAACTGGCCTTTCGCTCCAGTTACCAGTATTTTTTTCACTAAACGTTAATGTTAAAATCTAGATCAAAGCACAATCTTGCGACTATGCAGCGTCTTGATTATTTCTTCACCCGCTTTTTCAGGGCTTATCGTTTCGGTTGCGATGGTAATTTCCGGCTCAACCGGCGGCTCATACGGATCGCTAATACCGGTGAACTGCTGAATCTCTCCGCTACGCGCTTTGGCATACAACCCTTTAGGATCACGCTCCTCACACACGTCCAGCGGCGTATCCACAAACACCTCAATCATACGATCCTCACCAATTACCGAACGAGCATCCGCCCGGTCAGACAAATAGGGTGAGATGAATGAAGTTATGCCTATTACACCCGCTTCATTCATCAGCGAAGCCACTTCGGCAATCCGCCGAATATTCTCTTTCCGATCCTCCATTGAGAATCCAAGGTCACGGTTTAATCCATGCCGCACATTGTCACCATCCAAAATGTAGCAGAGATGCCCCGCATCGATCAGCTGCTTCTCAAGCTCCTTCGCAATCGTTGATTTACCTGACCCGCTCAACCCAGTCAGCCAGATGGTAGCTCCCCGCTGTTTGAGTAACTGCTCACGCTGTTCAGCACTCACCAAGCTGTCACTTTTCACAATGTTCTGACTTACCGGTGCTTTGTCGGAACTTGGCTTGGAAACAATCCGATCAAGAATCATGCCCGCTCCAACCGTCACATTCGACAAGCGATCTACCACAATAAACGCGCCCGTGTCCCGATTACGACTATACGAATCAAAAGCAATCGGGCGATGCAACGTAATATTGCAGCGTGCAATTTCATTCAACGCCAACTCCGGCACCTGCTCATCTGCATTCTTATCCCGCTTCATGGTGTTCACATCCACCTTGTAGCGAATCTCCGAAAGTACCCCCGGCACCATGCTGCTCGTATGCTTAATTAAATAACTCTTACCCGCCTGCGCCGCACCCTCATGCATCCACACTACCATCGCCTCAAACTCGTTTCCGATGTGTGGAATGTTGTTAACGGGCACCAGCATGTTCCCGCGTGACACATCAATCTCATCTTCCAAGGTAACCGTCACCGCCTGCTGACTGAAAGCCTCCTGCTGCTCCCCATCCGCACCATAAATAGCCTTAATTTTAGACTGTTGCCGCGAAGGAAGACTCGCCACCTCATCGCCTACCCGCAAAACCCCAGAAGCCATCGTGCCGCTGAAACCTCGGAAATCAAGATTCGGACGCAGCACATACTGTACCGGCAACCGCATATCGATCAAATTTCGGTCCGTCGAAATATTCACATTTTCCAGATGATTCAAAAACGTCGGTCCATCATACCAAGGCATCGCCTCGCTCCGATCAACCACATTGTCACCCTTCAGAGCCGACAACGGAATAAAATGAATGTCCGCAAAATCAAGTCGTGCCACTGCCTCGTTGAAATCCTGCTTGATCGATTCATATTTCTCTTCCGACCAATCGACGAGGTCCATTTTATTCACGGCCACGATCACATGCTTAATACCCAACAACGAACAGATAAAACTATGCCGCCGTGTCTGCGTAATCACACCATGCCGCGCATCAATCAAAATTACCGCTAGGTTACAGGTTGACGCCCCCGTTGCCATGTTCCGCGTGTACTGCTCGTGCCCCGGACAGTCCGCAATAATAAATTTCCGCTTATCAGTAGAAAAATAACGGTATGCCACATCAATGGTAATGCCCTGTTCCCGCTCCGCCTTCAACCCATCTGTCAGCAGTGCCGGGTCAAAATCATCGCCCGTAGTTCCATAAATCTTTGAATCTTTGGTAACTTTTTCTAGCTGATCCTCATAGATCATATGACTGTCATAGAGCAACCGACCAATCAGTGTCGACTTCCCGTCATCCACCGAACCACACGTCAGAAAACGCAACAAATCTTTTGTTTCGTGCCGATTCAGATATCCTGCGATATCACCCCGAATCAGCTCCTCTTCTTGAATTTTATACGCTGTATCCGACATTAAAAGTACCCATCCTTCTTCTTATCTTCCATCGACGAATTGTCACCGTCAATCACACGACCCTGCCGCTCCGATGTCGTCGTCAGCAACATCTCCTGCACAATCTCCTCTACCGTCTCCGCGTTCGACTCCACCGCACCGGTCAGCGGGTAACAGCCCAATGTCCGGAACCGCACCTTCTTCTGCATCGGCGTCTCGCCCTCTTTCAACGGCATCCGATCATCGTCGACCATGATCAACACCCCATCGCGCTCCACCACCGGACGCTCCGCCGCATAGTAAAGCGGCACAATCGGAATCTCTTCGCGCAACAGGTAAAGCCAAATATCCAGCTCCGTCCAATTCGACAGCGGGAAGACACGGATCGATTCCCCCTTGTTGATCTTCGCATTGTAAACATTCCACAACTCCGGCCGCTGATTCTTCGGATCCCACTGATGAAACTCATTCCGGAAACTATACACCCGCTCTTTTGCCCGGCTCTTCTCCTCGTCTCGACGAGCTCCACCAAACGCCGCATCAAAACGGTAATGATCCAACGCCTGCTTCAATGCATCCGTCTTCATAATCTGCGTATGTTTCTCCGAACCGTGAGAAAATGGATTCACGACATCCCGTCCATCCGGATTGGTCCAAACCTTAATGTCTACATTGTAATGCTCGCCCATTAACGTCCGAAATTTATACATCTCCTGAAATTTCCACTGCGTATCGACGTGCATTAACGGAAACGGAATTTTACCCGGTGCAAACGCTTTGTGAGCCAAATGCAACATCACCGACGAATCTTTTCCGATCGAATAGAGCATCACCGGATTGTCAAACTCCGCTGCTACTTCCCGAATTATGTGGATGCTTTCCGCTTCCAGCTGCTTCAAATGCGATAAATTATATGAACTCATATTTTCCTCTGTAACTTGTGAACGGTGAATGTGTAATCACCCATCGCATAAATGTCTATAATAATTACGCATTATATTTATGCAATCCACTTACTATAAAGTAAGGGTTTAAAATATTCGGCTTATTGTAACGCACTTTTTCCAAGTTACTATTATCCGTATAATACTCTGCTGCAATTACTTGCGAATCATAGACAAACACGTCTCCCCCCGCAGCCTCCACCACCGCCTGCGCCGCACCCGTATCCCACTCACACGTCGGCGCGACCCGCGGATAGAGGTCAGCCGATCCCTCCGCCACCATACACAGCTTAATCGAACTTCCACTGGAAACCCGCTCAGAGCTTCCATAAACCGCTTCCGCCTGCTCAATAAAAGCCACCGTCTCCTCGTTGCAGTGCGATTTTGAGGCCACCACCTTCAAATGATCATCCACCGTTCCCGAAACCGATATTTTTTCCAACGCAACGCAATCTTCAAGCCCCTCAACCAACTCATCCAGATTCGAATAATGCGTCCCGTGAACCGCCTTATACGCCCCCCGCTCACTACCCAGATAGAACGTCGACGCCACTGGAACATACACCACGCCCAACACCGGCATCCCCTTATCAATCAACGCAATATTAACCGTAAACTCGCCGTTCTTCCGCACGAATTCCTTTGTTCCATCAATAGGATCAACCAACCAGTACCGCTCCCAATCTTTTCGTTGTTCATAGTCCACCGCCTTGCTCTCTTCCGAAAGCACCGGATACGGTGTTGCTTCCAACTGCTGAACAATAATCGCATGGGCCGCTCGATCCGCCTCCGTCAACGGCGAATCATCCGCCTTATACTCCACCTCAAAATCCCGTGCATAGATCTCCAGAATCGCCTTCCCCGCTTCTCCCGCAGCCCGCACAGCTAGTTGTAAAAGATCTGTCATGTTTTATTCCACCGTAACCGATTTAGCCAAATTGCGTGGCTGATCCACATCGCATCCGCGCAGCACCGCAACATGATACGAGAGCAACTGCAGCGCAACCACCGTCGGAATCGGTGTAATCATAGCCGGTGCATTTGGCACAACAATTACATGATCAAACCCTTCAGCGGTCTGTTCATCACCCTCACTCACTACCGCAATCACCGTTGCACCTCGCGCTTTACACTCCTCCGCATTCCCAAGCGTCTTGTCCTTGCCCGGTATATCGTTCAACAACGCTACCACCGGCGTCTCCTCTTCCAACAACGCAATCGGCCCATGCTTCAACTCCGCCGCATGATACCCCTCGGCATGCACATAACTGATCTCCTTAAGCTTCAGCGCACCCTCAAGCGCCACGGGATAAAGATAGCCTCGCCCGATAAAGAAAGCATGCTCCTGATTATAAATCTGCTCTGCCACCATTCGAATCGCATCGTTTTGCTTCAACACCTCGTCCACTAATGCCGGAATCCGCTCGATCCAGCGTGCCAACTCCTCCCCTTCATAGACAGGCAGTCGACGTGTTCGCGCCAGTTTCAGCGCCATCATAAGCATCACTACCACCTGACAAGTGAACGCCTTTGTTGACGCCACTCCAATCTCCGGTCCCGCATGCAAATAGACACCACGACCCGTCTCCCGGGCAATCGTTGAACCCACCACATTACAAATTCCGGCCACCATCGCACCCTTGTTCTTCGCCTCCCGCACCGCCGCCAACGTATCCGCCGTCTCCCCCGACTGACTTATCGCGAGTACCAGATCATTCGGGCTGATAATCGGATTCCGATAACGAAACTCCGCCGCCTGCTCTACCTCTGCTGGAATAGCCGCCAGCTCTTCAAATGCATATTCCCCCACCATGCCCGCATGCATCGATGTACCGCAACCCACTACCAGCACACGGTTTATCAATGCCGCATCTCGCTGTGAAAAATCGAGCCCCGAGAGAATTGCTGTACCCATCTCATAATCTAACCGACCGCGAATCGCGTTACGAATCGACGACGGCTGCTCAAACATCTCCTTCAACATGAAATGTTCAAAAGCACCCTTCTCTGCCGCATCTTCTTCCCAATCCATTGCCGTCACAGCTCGATTAACCGGAGTATGCTGCGTATCCAACATCTTCACACCGGAGCTATCGATCACCGCCATGTCGAAATCTTCCAAGTAAATCACATCCCGCGTGTACGGCATAATAGCCGCTGAATCACTTGCCACCACCGTCTCTTGATCGCCTAATCCAATCACAATCGGACTACCGCACCGCGCCGCCACCATCTTGTTCGGATCCTGCGAACTCATCACCAAAATTCCATAGGTTCCCTTCACCTTCCGCAGTGCCTCTGAAACCGCCTCCTCCAAATTTCCCTTAAAACAGTACGCAATTAGCTGCACCAACACCTCTGAATCGGTTTCCGAAACACACGACACCCCCTGCAGCTCCAACCCACTACGAATCTCACGATAGTTCTCAATAATCCCATTATGCACCATCACCACGTGTGCGCCTGCATCCATATGCGGATGTGCATTCACCTCTGTAGGCGCCCCATGCGTCGCCCAACGCGTATGACCAATGCCCATCCGCGCCGAGCGCATCACCGACGAGTCAGTTGCATCCACCTGCGCCCGCAGCGCCTTCACCTTGCCCGGCTGCTTCACCACCTCAATCTGCGCCTCATCCAAACAGGCAATCCCCGCCGAATCATAGCCCCGATACTCCATCCGCCGCAATCCATCCACCAGCAGATCCGCCGCCTCTCGTTTACCAAAATAACCTACAATACCGCACATATTATCTCTCCCGGTCTACGCTGCCGCCCTCGGTCGATCGGACCCCGTCCGAAACCTTCCTGCCATGCTAGTCTGTTGAATATCCCGCATTTGGATATTCGTAGAGACACCTGCCCCTACGTCAAAGCCCCCAGACGGCGCTGCTCCAGCGCCTCCAGAGGTAAAACCGTTTCTACTTCCTGACCCAATAGTTCCAATAAAACCGCCACCCGCTGCTCCGCCGGCATCACCCGCACCACCCGCACCGAAAGCCCCTCCATCGAACCCGCCAAAATCCGCGTCTCATCGCCCACCACCAGCGGCTCCATCGCATCCATACACGCCGCCTCATCCAACTCACTACGCAACGCCTCTATTGTAGCTTCCGGTAACGACGCAAAACGCCCCCCAAACACCGGTAAATGCAAAACTCCCGGAGCAAACGAAACCGCCCGCTTATGCACTTCCATATCAAAACGCGCAAAAATATAGCCCGGGAACAACGCCTCCTCAAACCACACCACACCCCGCACCGTCTTCCGCTTAAACCGAACCCGCGGCGCCAGCGTATCCAATCCAAACAACGCCTCCAACTGACCCGCCGCCAAACGCTCCTTCTTCGGCTGCGTACGCACACAATACCAACGTAAACCCCGCTCAAAACAGATCGGCTCCCCACTCATCCCCGACCCCCAATCAACTTCAACACCACCGGCAACACCTGATTCGCCCGCTTCTGCCAATTCTCCAGCCGCTCCACCCGCTCCTCCAACGCCTCCGAAGGACTCTCCGCCGCCAACAACACCCGAATCCGCTCCAACCGCTCCGAACCACTCTCCAGATGCGGCTGAATCTGCTCACTCGCAAACCCCCCCGCAATTTTACGCAACGAACTCTCCGCCACATAAAAATCCTTCCGATCCCCCGGCACATACACCGTCCGAATCGCCCCAAACGACCGCAAAATCTTCAACCCCTGACTCGTCGAACCCTTACTAATCTGCAGCTTCAACCGCAAATCATCCAAACAGAGCGGCTCCTCAGAAATAAACAGAATCCCATACAACTCCCCCACCGAACGCGGCAGATTCAACAAATCCGCCACCCGCACAAACAACGCCACCACCTCCGACTCCAGCGCACTCATTGACTCAGTTGAAATTCCTGAATTCATAATGTTCAATTAAAATTGAACAAAATAAACATAGCAACCCAAAAACCATTAAACTTTCATGTGTGAATCCAACACCAAAGCCCCGCAAACAAACATTTATCTGCACAATGGGCTTGCCATCAACCAACACAACTATATACCTTCCCCCCTTCCAGCGGAGAGATGGCAGAGTGGTCGAATGCGGTGGTCTTGAAAACCATTGAGCCGAAAGGTTCCGGGGGTTCGAATCCCTCTCTCTCCGCCACTACTTTTTCCCAAATCGCCAACAAGGGATGAGAACCCCACGGGTTCGACGCGAAGCGAGGCTTTCCAACGGAAAGCAGTGACCAAAGGAACGACAATCCCTCTCTCTCCGCCACTACTTTTTCCCAAATCGCCAACAAGGGATGAGAAC
>CAXGYR010000063.1:0-8103 GCA_964014015.1 uncultured Kiritimatiellaceae bacterium | reverse complement strand
CCGAGGGCGGAGAGTCCGTGAAAGTGAGTGTCGAGCCGGCGGCGGCCGATGATGTCGCCTCCGGGGGGGTAGATGGTGGCGTGTCCGTGGCGGGCGGCGAGTGGGCCGGCGAGCAGGATGGAGGTGCGGACGCGGGCGCAGAGCTGCGGATCGAGTTCGGTGGTGGAGAGATCGGCAGCTTGTAGGGTGAGCGTGTGATCGCTGAGGGTGATCTGTACGCCGAGCGCTTGAAGAAGCTCGAGCATGACTTCGACATCTTTAATAAGCGGGATGTTTTCTAACGTGACTGGCTGATCGGTGAGCAGCGCGGCAGCGAGCATGGGAAGCACAGCGTTCTTATTGCCGCGAGGTTCGAAGGTTCCGCTGATGGGGTGGCCGCCTTCTATTCTAAACTTTGCCATGCGGAGCGCTCCGGGATGGTTGCTGGATTAAAAGCCGCGCCCGGGGGTGCTGAGGCCGGGCATCTGACGAGAACCTTCCCATTGCTGCGGGGTGTTCCACGGCATGTCTGAAAATTCTTGATCATCCTGATGCGAGGGAGGCGTTGCACAACCGTGCAGCGTTAGAAGAAGACCGAGGATGAATAGTGTGTGTGTGATGGTTTTCATAAAATAAAAAAGCCCCGTCTGACGGGGCTTGATTTCGCAAGTAAGTCGATTAAAGAACGGCGTCTTTAGCGGCTTTAGCAATCCGGAACTTGAGGACTGTTTTAGCGGGAATCTGGATGGTTTCGCCAGTCGCTGGGTTACGTCCCTGACGAGCGGCACGGTTAACCAGTACCAGTTTGCCGATGCCGGGAATGGTGAATCCATTAACGGCTTCTTGACATGCCAGTTCGGCGAGTCCTTCTAAAGCGTCTTTGGCTTGTGTTTTACTGATGTCTGCCTTTTCGGCTACGGCTGCGATGATTTGTGACTTAGTCATTGGTTTGCCCATTGTTTATCTCCTGCTGTTTTGTCTACGGGTTTCCCCCTGTTAACCGACCCTCATGGTCGGACGAGTTATTTGCTGAATTAAGCTGTTTATGGGGCTTTTGGCAATCTTAAAATAGAAAACGTGTTAGAGTATGGACGGGCGGGTTTTGGGTCTTGTCAGCGAAGGTTCAATTTGATTTTGTGGTGTGTTGAGATTTGCCGCAATAAACGAGCAGTTGGAGTTTACGAAATTTAGATGGTTAGTGCGTTAATTAGTTGTTTTGCGGGAGCCGTGCTGGCTCCTTTTATACACCGTCGTATGCCTGCGTGGTCTGGCATTTTGCTGGCGCTGATTCCGTTTGGTATTTTTGTGAGTGTATTGGTTGGGTCGCCGGAAGTGGTGGCGGGAGCGGAGCCGGCCTATTTGCGGCTGGATGGGTTTTCACGACTTTTTGTGCTGTTGATCAGTGGTATCGGTACGTTGATTATGCTTTACACGCATGGGTATTTGAAGGGGGATGCGCTTCAGGGGCGGTTTATGCTCTACATGATGGCGTTCATGGGTTCGATGTTGGGGGTGGTGCTTTCGAACCATCTGTTGCTGTTGTTTATTTTTTGGGAGCTGACGAGTTTTACGTCGTATCTACTCATTGGATACAATCATACAAGCCAGGCGGCGCGGGATGCGGCGTTGCAGGCGATGCTGGTGACGGTGAGCGGTGGGTTGGCGTTGATGGCGGGAGTGATTCTGCTGACGGATGCGGCGGGAACGTGGTATCTTTCTGATCTGTTGGCGGGCAAGGGGAATCTGACTGCGCATGCGCATTATATGCCGATCTTAATTTTGGTGGCGCTGGGGGCGTTTACAAAGTCGGCGCAGTTCCCGTTCCATTTCTGGTTGCCGGGGGCGATGCAGGCGCCGACGCCGGCCAGTGCGTATCTGCACTCCTCAACGATGGTGAAGGCGGGGGTTTATCTGTTGGCACGTTTTGCACCGGTGCTTGGCGGAACGCCGGAGTGGAGTGGGTTGTTGTTGACGGTGGGAGCGATTACTTTTGTGGGGGGCGCGGTGATGGCGGCGGGGCAGCAGATTCTAAAACGGTTGCTAGCTTATACAACCGTTTCTGCGCTGGGCGCGATGGTGATGTTGATTGGGGTGGGATCGAAATATACGATGAAGGCGCTGGTGGTGTTTATCTTGGCGCATGCGTTCTATAAGGCGGCGCTGTTTATGGTGGCGGGTGCGTTGACGCATGAGACGGGAGAAAAATCGGTAGATCGGTTGGGGGGTTTACGTAAATTGATGCCCTTCACGTTTGCGGGTGCGTTGGTGGCGGGGCTTTCGATGGGGGGCTTTCCTCCGCTGTTTGGATTTGTGGCGAAAGAGGTGTGGCTGCATGCGTTGGGGTCGGCGCCGGGATTGACGGTGGCGACGGTGGTCGGAGGTGCGGCATATGTGTTGGTGGGGCTGTCGGTGGGGCTGAAGCCGTTTATGGGTAATGTGCCGGAGGGATTACGAGCGCATGAAGCGCCGTGGCTGATGCGGATAGGTCCGTTGGTGCTGGCTGCAGGCACGATTCTTTTTGCGGTGTTTTGCGGTGCGATTGGCACGGCGCTGATTGAGCCGGCTGCAGCGGTGGTTTATGGCAAGCCGTTTGCGGTGAAACTACAGCTGTGGGAGGGTTTTAACCGGTACTTGATGATTAGTCTGGCGACATTGGCAGTGGGGGTGTTGGCGTATCGAGTGCGTGGGCGGTTTGTGCGATGGGCTGGAGCGCTCTCTGGCGTGGCGGTATGGGGTGCGGAGGCAGGGTACCAACGATTTTTGAAGGGCGTATTATCGTTTGCAAGTTGGCAGACGCGGCGGTTGCAGACGGGCGTTTTGCGGGATTATATCCGGGTGGTAGTAGTGTTTGCTGTAGCGTTGGTGGGGGTGGCGTTTTGGCGGTCAGGAGTGGTGGTTTTCCCCTCTTCAATATCAGTGGAGCCGGTGGGATTATTGCTGGTGGTCGTGATGGCCGTTGCGACATTGGTGACCGTTGTGGCGAAATCGCGGTTAGCTTCAATTTTGTGTTTGGGGATTGTGGGGTATGGGATCGCGATGCTCTTCTCGTTTTATAGCGCGCCAGACTTGGCAATGACGCAGCTGGTGATCGAGTCATTGACGGTGATTTTGATTACGCTGGCTTTTTATCATCTGCCGCATGGAGTACGCGCTTCGGCGGTTAGGACGCGCTGGGTGGACGGTGTGATTGCGACGCTTTTTGGTGGGGCTATGACGCTGTTGGTGCTGGCGGTGGTCGGTGTGGAGCATATGACGCCGGTGTCGGACTATTTTCTGAAGAACAGTTATGTGGCGGCGCATGGGCGGAATGTGGTGAATGTGATTCTGGTCGATTTCCGGGCGCTGGATACGCTGGGTGAGATTACGGTGTTGATGGTGGCAGCGCTGGGTGGGGTGGCGCTGTTGAAGTTGCGACCGAAGCGGAAGGGGGGCGGGCAATGACCTCGATTATTTTACGGACGGCAACGCGGTATCTGTTTGTGCCGCTGGTGGTCTATTCGGTCTATCTGTTGTTGCGCGGACACCATCTGCCGGGTGGAGGTTTTGTGGGGGGCTTGATGGTGGGGTCGGCGTTTGCGCTATATGCGTTGGCGTTTGATGTGGCGGCAGCGCGGCGGAAGTTGCGGGTTGATCCGGTGTCGCTGGCGGCAGCGGGGTTGGCGGTGGCGTGTCTGAGCGGCGTGCCGGCCCTGTTGTATGGAGAGCCTTTTTTGACGGGGATTTGGTGGGAGGTTCCGTTGTTATTTGGGGTGGTGTTTGACTTGGGTACGCCGCTTATTTTTGATGTGGGGGTCTATCTGGTGGTGTGGGGAATTCTGTTGACGCTGGTGTTTGCATTGGGGGAGGAGGCCTGATGGATGTGGTGTTGGCTATTCTGATTGGGTTGCTGTACGGCGGCGGACTGTTCTTAATGATGCGGCGAACGTTAATTCAGCTGGTCATCGGGCTAGGGCTGTTGAGTCATGGAGCGAACCTGTTGATTTTTGTGGCGGGGGGTTATGGTCGGGGTGCGGCGCCGATTATGGCGGAGGGTGAGAAGTCATTTGTGCAGGTGCCGGCGGATCCGCTGCCGCAGGCGCTGATTTTGACGGCGATTGTGATTAGTTTTGCGGTATTGGCATTTGCGCTGACGCTGTTTTTGCGGACGGTTAAATCGGCCGAGACGGATGATGTGGATGCGATGCGGGAGGATGAGGTATGAGCGTGGCGCCGGTTCTTCCGATTGTAGTGCCGTTGCTGGGCGCGTTGGTGGCGCTGGCAGGGCGGCGTTGGTTGGCGTGGCAGCGGGGCGTCGGCATTGTGACATCGCTTTCAATGGCGGTCGTGGCGGGTTGGCTGGTCGCGCGGGTGCTGAGCGGTGGGGTTCCGTTGGTGCTGCATACGGGTGGCTGGGCGGCGCCGTATGGCATTACGCTGGTGGTGGATTTATTGGCAGCGCTGATGTTGCTGGTGAGCGCGGTGCTGGCGACAGCGGTGGCGGTCTATGCCTGTGGAGATTTGGAGGCGGAGCGGTTTCGTTTTGGCTTTGTACCGCTGACACTGATTATGATGATGGGTGTGAATGGCGCGTTTTTGGCGGGGGATATTTTTAACCTGTATGTCTGGTTTGAGGTGCTGCTTAGTGCGTCGTTTGTGTTGTTGGCGTTGGGGGGTGAGCGGCGTCAGATGGAGGGGTCGGTTAAGTATGTGACCTTGAACCTGATTTCATCGGCACTGTTTTTGGCGGGGGTGGGGCTACTCTATGGCAAGGCGGGAACACTAAATATGGCGCAGTTGGCGCACCTGGTAGGGTCGGGCGAGCTGGGCGGTGAAGTGACATTGAGCGCGGTGCTTTTTTTGACGGGCTTTGGCATTAAAGCAGGTATCTTCCCGCTGTTCTTCTGGCTGCCGGCGAGTTATCCGACACCGCCGGCGTCGGTTTCGGCAATCTTTTCGGGGCTGTTGACGAAGGTGGGAGTCTATGCGCTGATGCGCTTCTTTACGTTGATCTTTGTACAGGACATGGCATTCACGCACGGGTTGTTACTGGTACTGGCGGGGCTGACGATGCTCTCGGGGGTATTCGGTGCGGCGTCGCAGTTTGAGATGCGGGCGATTCTTTCGTTTCATATTGTGAGTCAGATTGGCTACATGCTGATGGGGCTGGGGCTACAGACGGAGCTGGCGCTCGCGGGGACGATTTTCTTTTTGATTCACAACATGATTGCGAAGTCGAACCTGTTCTTGGTGAGCGGTGCGGTATTGCATTTGAAGGGGACGACGCAGTTGAAGAAGTTGGGCGGTCTCTATCGCGAACGACCGTTTTTGAGTGTGCTGTTTATTCTTTCAGCGATGTCGTTGGCGGGTGTTCCGCCGCTTTCGGGTTTTGTGGCGAAGCTGTTGCTGATTATGGCGGCGTTGCGGGCAGAGCAGTGGCTGGTGTGCGGGGTCGGGCTGTTTGTGGGGATCTGGACGCTCTATTCAATGACAAAGATTTGGGCGAACGGGTTCTGGGCATCGGAACCGGAGGAGCGGGTGGAGGTGGCGCCGGTTTCGCGGGGACGTGAAGCGCTTCTGCTGGCACCGATAGCATTGCTAGCGTTATTGACGGTAGTGGTGGGCGTGGGTGGTGTCGCGGTGTTTGAAGTATGTCGTGAGGCGGCTGGGCAGTTGCTTGATCGTTCTTTTTACATTGAGCATGTGCTGGGGGGAGGCGCGCGATGAGTGAGCAGGGCATAGAGCGCTCGGCGTGGCCGTTGCGGGTGATTCGGTCGATTGGGTTTATCTTCTTCTTTTTAAAAGAGCTGTTGGTGTCGTCGGTGCGAGTGGCGGTGGATGTGCTGAAGCCGTCGTTCACGTTTACTCCGGGGGTGATAGCGTTTCCATTGACGGCAAAGAGTGACCTGGAGATAACGCTGTTGGCGAATGTGATTTCGCTGACGCCGGGCACGTTGAGTTTGGATGTATCGGATGACCGAAAGACGCTCTATGTGCATGCGATGTATGCAGACGATCCAGAGGCAGTACGGGTAGAGATTCGCGCAGGACTGGAGAAGCGCTTGTTGGAGGCGATGCGATGATGGAGATGGTGTTACAGATTACGCAGGGGCTTTTAATGGTGGCGCTGGTGCCGACGCTGGTGCGGGTTGTTAAAGGACCGTCATTGCCGGATCGGGTGATTGCGGTGGATGTGGCGGCTTCGATTGTGGTGACGATTATTCTGGTGCATTGTATGGAAACCGGCTCGCTCTACTATTTGACGGCGGCGACGGTGGTTGCGTTGGTGGCGTTTCTGGGAACGGTTGCGTTGGCGCTCTACATACGGCGCGGAGGAGCTTCGTGATGCGTGAGGGGCTGACTATTTTCTTTCTGTTTTTTGGTGCTGTGATGGTGCTGGTGGCAGCGATTGGTCTGTTGCGCTTGCCGGATGTGTATACCCGGATGCACGCGGCGACCAAAAGCGGCACCTTGGGCGTGATGGGCATTGTACTGGCGCTCATTATTGAATCGGGAGAGTTGTTTGTAACGGTGCGGGGGGTGCTGGTGATTCTCTTCTTTTTGCTGACGGCACCGGTGGCAGCGCACATGATTGGGCGGGCGGCTTATCGTTCAGGCGTGCCGCTTTGGTCACGGACCAAGCAGGATGAGTGGCGCGCACACGGTGAGAACGCGGCTCCGCCCGCCGAACGCGACTAATAAAGGTTGTCTAGGATACTACGCCGTTATGATTACTCATCTTCTGAGGAAACGGGTGAGTTGGGCAATTGTTTGATGAGCATGTCGGAGCCGGCGCCACAGGAGATGACGGAGCGCATGGCGTCTTCGACGGGCACGTTTACGGGGTGAACATATTTTTCGGGTAGGTGGTAGATGAAGCCGGAGGTGGGGTTAGGTCCGGTGGGAACAAAGACGGAGACGGTGCCGTTGCTGTGGCGATCGGTGACGAAGGCGGTGACCATTGTTTCGTTCTGAAAGATCTGTACAAGGGCGACGGAGGAGAAGGGGGATTGTTTGCGTCCGAAGAATTGATTAACGGTCTCTTTGACCATTTTGTAGCCGGGGGCTTTGGCGAGGATGCCGGATTCGAGCGCGTTGTAGATGAGCTGCCCGAGGCGGGTGCGGATGAAGAGACCGACGAGAAAGCAGACACCGAGAATGAGGGTGATAACGATGATGGTGGCGATGAGCTCATCATAGCGGTCGGGTAGAAGGGGAATGGTGCGGACAACGAGATCGGTGAGGGGTTCGATGCCGCTACTGACAACGCCAAAGAGCCAGCGGAAGGCAAAAATAAGGATGGTAATGGGGAGGATGACAATTACACCCCCGAGCAGGGTGGTCTTTAAGAAGTTTTTTGTACGTTGAAACATGGCGTCTATTCCTGTTGTTGGGCATACTATGCACGAGTTCATGGAATTGGTAAATAGGGAATCGTGCGATGAAAATTGGATTGAACGAGCAAGAGATTGAGGTGGTGGAGGGGGTGCGTCTGCGGGCGTTAGTGGCGTCGCACAAGCCAGCTGCGGATGTCTGGATTGTGAATGGGGCGGCGGTGGCGGAGGATGTCGTGTTGCAGGCGGGGGATGAGGTGATGCTGATTGAGCGGGGAGCGGTGCCGCCGGCGGCGGAGCTGGAGGCGGTCATGGCGGCGCGGCATACGCCGGGCGTGCATGCGAGGATGAAGAGGGCGTGTGTGGGAATCGCGGGGCTGGGGGGATTGGGCTCGGCGGTGGCGGTGGCGTTGACGCGGATGGGTGTGGGTCGTTTGGTTTTGGTGGATTTTGATGTGGTGGAGCCGAGTAATCTAAATCGGCAGCAGTATTTTGTGGATCAGTTGGGAATGAGCAAAGCGGCGGCATTGAAGGAGAACTTGACGCGGATTAATCCATATGTGGCAGTGGAAGCGCATGAGGCGCGAATTACGCCGACGAACGTGGAGAGCTTTTTCGGGAAGACGGATGTGTTGGTGGAGGCGTTTGATCGGGCGGATCAGAAGGCGATGCTACTGCAGTATGGCGGGGCGCGTCCGCTGGTGGCGGCATCGGGGTTGGCGGGGCATGGTTCGGGTGAGACGATCGGGGTGCGGAAGATGGGTGAGCGGATTTTTGTGGTGGGCGATCTGGAGAAGGGTGCGGCGCCGGGTTG
>CAXGYR010000062.1:0-8213 GCA_964014015.1 uncultured Kiritimatiellaceae bacterium | reverse complement strand
TCTTGATCAACGACAGCAAACTCGTCTGCTGTGCCTCAGCCGCTGTTCCCTGCGCCATCGCCACACCCGTTGCCATTACTATTCCTAAAAGTATACCATATATTTTCATATCATCACGCTCCCGTTACTCTACTTCTATATCCTGCTTCCATTCGTCCAAAAACGTCTTAGCTGACCAAGCTACGGCACTATCCGCATACATAGTCTCGACCAAGCTCGCCGTCTCTATCGCCGAATTGGTCATTGCCATGTCCAGATATAACTCTGCCGCCAGTAATTCACAAGGCCCTAGCCAGTCGACAACGTTGGCATGCACACGAATCATCTCAATAACCGCTTCCATCGCCTTCTTAGCTTCTCCGTTCACTCGATGCTCTTCCGCCGCCAAATAGGCACGAGCCGCCTCCGAGTTCAACTGACCCGCCAGTGCATCTACTTCATCCGCATCGCCCTGCGCCATGGCAACTAACATTGCATACCGCACACCTTGCTGCTGCACATATTCATCACCTGCACAGCGCACCAACCGCAGAGCCGCTTGTTTCACTGCCTCCACATCACGTTCCTGCCAATTCGCCGCCACCTGCAGCAGGTAGAGCTCCTGCAACGCATTCGGAATTTCCATAAACGGCGCATACGGCTTCAGAAACCCGTCTAGTGTATCACGGTCATTCTCTTCCATAAAAAGACGCCTGACATCCGCAACATCCTCCTGAGGAAAAAACTCCAGGCGCGCCGCACGAGCCGCCGGTATGGTAGAGGCCTGCGAAGCTCCAACCGGTACAAACGTGAGATTTCCATCGGATGCCTCTTGGAGGAAAACCCGAACCGACTTCCCGTTCGCCGCTTCCAACAGAGCCGGAACGCCCTCCGGTCGTTCCGCCTGACCCAACGCTATTCCAGTAATTAAAACAGTGATATAAAGAACACCCCGCGTCATGGCTGAACCGCTCCTTCCAACTCAACCGTGATATTCGTCACGCCACCCAATTCAATGTATAACTCAATCTCCGCCACCTCTGCCGACCCGAGCACTTCACGTGCCTCCTCGCTCTGTGGCAACGAACTCACAAACGGATCAAACAACATGGCCCGATAGGTATTGCGGCGATCATTCTCCAATCCCAACTCCTGCAAACACCGAGCACTCGCCAGATACGCCTCTGCCGCCCAGTACCCCCCCGCATGGCCTTTATACTGAAAATACGTCCGCTGATAATAGGCGAAGGCTTTACGCGCATCGCCCCGTGCTTCTTCCACCTGCCCCAGCTGATACGTTGCCTGCGCCATCGGCACCCCTCGCCATGCCCGCACGCCCAGAACCCCAATGTTCGCCTCTGTTGCCTCATCTAAACGACCTAATGAACGCAACGCATCCGCCTTGATCAACTGCGTCCACGCCACATCTGCTTCTGTTCCGTATCGCTCCTGCGCCTCTTCGATCGTTACCAGCGCCCCTTCAAAATCACCCAACTGCATCTGCCCAGAAACCCGAAGCTTAAATGCCGCCCGTCGGTATTCCGAATCAGGAAAATGGAGTTCAAACAGCTCCAGAATTTCTTCTGCACGCCGATAATCCTCTAGCTCAAAAGATGCCTCGCAGATCACCGCCAACACCGGTGGCGAGGCTTCCTCCAAACTCTCCAGCTCCTCGATTAAAGTTGTACCCAGCTCCAACGCACGTCCCTCTAGCTCTGCCTCCATCACCCGCAGCCGCAATGCCAACGTATCATTCTCCGCTTCCACAATAGCAGCTCGTGTAGATGCCAGCAACTGATCACGCTGCTCCTCTTTCAAAAACACAGTCGATATTTTTACCAGCTCCGCAATCATCAGGTCTACCCCCTCCTGCTCACGGTTCGAACCATAGGTAACAATGGCATCCAGATAAGTTTCAACCGCCTCGTCCAGCAAGCCCTGCTGGATTTTTGTTTTACCGATCCAGAAGAGCGCTCGCGCCACATCCGCTTCTTCGCCCCAGCGATAGAGATAGGTCTCCACGCACGCAATGATCCGCTCGTATCGATCCTCAGCCTCAAACACCTCCGCCATCTGAAACGTTGGATACGTCGCCTGGTTCACCGTCCGCGCCGCATCGACAGCCCGCTCATAATCCACAACCGCCTCATCCAGCAATCCACGCGAACCATAAATATCGCCTCGCATACTGCATGCCTCGGGAAAAACATCTGCATCCGGATGATCGTCAATAACCTGTGAAAACCAGCGCAGTGCTTCATCATACGCTTCCAATCCAAAATGACACACCCCAATCTGATACACACATGTTGAAGCGTATGATTCTGTTGCATATTTCTCCCGATAGCGCACAAAATCCGGCAAGGCTTCCGCATATTTCTGCAAAAACAACTTCGACATTGCAAACCAGTACAGGCTGTTTGCGCTCTGATGCGAATCCGGAAACTCATCTAGCACATACTTAAATGCAGTCTCGGCACCCGCGTAATTTAAGAGTGTCAAATCCGCCACTGCCTGCATAAAATAAAGCTCTGTATCGTATTGAATAATCGCCGCCTCGTTCGAGCGAACCATACCATCGAGATACGGCTTCAACGATTTCACCGATTCCATCTCACCTTTCGGCTGGTAATACCCATTCAACGCATACGCTAACTGACGCGGCAAGAGCCCTTCCGGGAAGCGCTCTATATGTGCAAATGCAACCCTCTCTGCCTCCGCCGGCTCGTTAAGAACCGTCAAATGTAAATCAACCATTTCAAACACCGACCGCTCGCCGATCTCATTTGTGGGATTAACGCCATACACCTCTTCAAAAAAAGCCAGTGCCTCATACGGTCGCTCAACCACACGGTAAATCTCCGCCATGCGATACGCCACATCCACTTCATACGGCGGCATTTGCTTCAACGCCTCTAGCAACTGCTCTTGTTCGATTAGTGCTTTTGGTTTTTCGAGCCACTCTCCTGTAGTCTCATCCTTTACATTGGTTGCCACTTCCGTCTCATCCACCACACCGAAGAGCAACTTCTCATCCGCCGTCATCTCCGCACCCAACTCCGGAGGCAATCCCGCCTCAACACGTAACGCTTTGAGGCGTTCTTCCTGAAATACAATTAATTCATCACGCGGAATCATCATTCGGTATAAAGGCAAGGCTCCCGCATACTCCCCTTCAGCAAACAGCGCCGCCGCCGCATTCAGCAATGCCAGGTTCACCCGAATATCATACCGTGCATCTGTTCGGTACAGCGCCGGAATCCACGCAACAATCCGCTCATAATCTGGAATCTCAATCAATGCATTCACCACCTGCATGATCGCATAACCCCTGCGCTGATCGTCCTCTGTATGCTCAATCACAAACTCAAACGGTTCGAGCGACTCTTCCCAGCGACCTAACGTAAAATACGATTCTGCCAGCATTAAGTGCAGAATCGTCTCTTCCGCAAGCGTATAAGGCGGCTCCTCCTCCCGAAGCTTCAACTGCTCAAAAACATCCGGCTCCTCTTCTTCTCCATCCTTATCTACTGCAATAACAGATTCCGGTTCAAATTGTAGTGCCGCCAGCGTTGCCTCCACGGCCGCTTCATAATCTTCGATTTCATAGAGCGCTGTGGCCAACATTTTATGAGCGGCGCGAGGAAACGCGCATAACGGCTGCTCCAGATAGGTCTGCAAGACAGCCGCTGCCTCATCAAGCCGTTCCAGTTCAATTAACAAGGTAGCCATTTGAAAGCGCATATCCTGCGCAATTTCAATCACCCGCTCCGCCTGAGAATCCTCCACCTCACTGAGGTAAATGTACATCAGCGAAACCGCCTCATCATACCGCTCTTCGCTCACGGCCAGATTAGCCGCTTTTAACAACTCAGCGGGCGTCTGTGTCTGCGCGTGCGCACCAGCCAGCAGGAGCAGTATTAAACCGCCTATAAATAAACTATGTTTAATCCAGCACACTTTGTATCGCATCTAACCCCGGTAGCATCTCAAAATCTCCACGCAACAGAGACGTTAGCTTCTTAAAATTATCATCTGTTTTCCCATCATACCACTCTACATAGGAATCTTTTTTCGCAAACCGCACCACGTTAAACGTGAAGTCCACCTTCTTTTTACGTTGTATACCGCTCGTAAGCCCAGCCGTTACCGGCGCATACTCTTTACGGGTATCAATCATCGCTCGCGCAAACTCAGCCGGTTCATGATAATAGTATTCCGGCTCCGGTGGACGTTCGATATCCGGGAAATATGCTCGATTCATCTCCCACGCATTGCTGGTATTCAGCACGCGCGGAGGCTCCCCCGCTTCCCGTCTCCGCCGATTATCCTCTTTAAACAACTCCTTCGCCTTCTCAAAACAGGCTGTCCAGCGGCGTCCTGCGCTGCTCTCAAACCAACTAGAGGATCGATCCGCCAGCTTGATCCGCTGAAGTCCCCAATATGAAGTTAACAGAAATACAGCATCCGCCTGCTGCTTCATTGCCAACATCGCAGGACGATACCACAACTCCTGCCTTTCAAACTTACCATGCAGAAGAGAATCGTCATTAGGATATCCGCCCTCACCCAACGTCCGGATACCGTAATCCGCATTGTCCATACCCGCTTTAACCGAGTTAAGTGGCGTGATCCAGCGTTCAAACTTATCCACATTCTGAGCATTCACGGCCATCAACTTAGGAAACAGCAGAACCGTCTTCGAGTTTTCGTACACCGCCACATTGAACAAAGCCGTTGGAGGCAATCCACGCACGATATTAACCAACTCCTCTTTAATGATGGTATAGGCCCGCAAGCCCCCCATCTCATCCCACATCATGTCATCCGTGGCATCTAAACAGAGAAAGATTTTCTCTCCCTTACCTTTAATACCAAACACCTCAATTTCAGGTGCTGTAAAACCTAAACCAGACCCTCCGACCGCCTCTCCGGCAGCCGAACCCAAGCCTCCCTTAACGCCCGTAATTTCCGGCATCTTAATCTCTGGTACCGGCACGTTCTTTTTGGGCTTCACCAAAATCTGTTTACGCAGTTTAGGTTTCGGCATTTTCCGCTTTTTAACGTTCACCGGCACCTGCAATTTTCGTAACTGCATTTTGGGCCGTTGTACCGGCTTCGCCTCAAAATTTTGTTCCTCTTTCTGAATAACCGTTACCGCAACAAAAGAGATCGCAACCAAAACCAAGACAACATGAATGCCAAGACTGACCAACGCTGCACTAGATTTAACATGTTTCTTATTAGTTTTCAAAACACCCCTATAGTTACACAAAAAATAACAGAGTCTCTCTATTCAAATGTACTAACTTTTACACGTTACCAACCCTTGGATGATATTTAAACCAACAATGTTATTGATTTTTTATATAAATTCATTATTTACTTTATGTATATTAATAATATTATCCGCACGTTATGAAAATATCTTCACTCGCTATTATTGTTCTCTTGCTTGTCAGCTGGGTGCTTTACGAAAAGCGTCAACTCACCCAACGCAAGCAGCAACTTATCTCCACACCTGAAGCGACCCCAGTTCAGCAACTCGATCCAAAACCACAACTCCCTAAAAAAATGCCTACTGAAGTGCACGACAGGGGGCTACTCCATTCTCCTGAAGCCGATAATGCTCCACAACCTGCACCTGAATGGTCAAATGTTAGTAAAAAAATATCGCCGACTAAAATCGATACATCTTTCCTCGACGCCGAATTTCAAACTACCCTTCAACAAGAAAATATACTTCGTAAGCCCTAGCACACATTTAACCCGACTCTTCCGGTAACCGAATCCGCTCCACCATCTCCACTACCGTCGCTGGCGGCGGAGCCGTGAAAAAGCAAACGGCAAACGCCACTGCAAAGTTTAACAACATTCCCACAAATCCAATTCCTTCTGGCGTAATGCCCCACCAATACTCCGCTGCCGTTCCGCCGAGAAACTGAAAATAAACAATATAAGAAAAAGTAAACAATAGTCCCACACTCATACCTGCCATTCCTCCCGCACGATTCATCCGCTTCGAAAAGATCCCCATCAGCAGGGTCGGAAAAAACGAACTAGCCGCCAACCCAAACGCAAATGCCACCGTTTTCGCGATAAACGCCGAGGGTGGGTTAATACCAAAATAAGTCGCTACCACCAACGCTCCGAACGATGCGAACCGCGCCCATCGCACCTCTTCCCGGTCGCTCAACGTTGGCTTTACAATCTTCTTCATCAAATCATGGGCAATCGAGGTGGAAAGCACGAGCAGCAACCCCGCTGCCGTCGAAAGAGCCGCCGCAATACACCCCGCCATCAACAGAGCCGTTGCCCACATCGGCAAGCCCGCCATATACGGATTTGCCATCACCATCATATCCGTTCCAAATACCAGCTCATTTGCTTCATCACTCTCGGGGCCACGGTACTGTACCCGACCATCTCCATTCACATCCTCCCAGCTCATCTGACCCGTCGCCTCAAATGCGCTAAACCAAGCCGGAAGGTCCGCTTGCGCTGTCTCATTCAACGCTTCAATCAGCTGCACCCGCGCAAACGCTCCCACCGCCGGTGCTGTCAGATAGATCACAGCGATAAACAACAATGTCCAGGCCGCTGAGACCCGCACCGCCTTCACGTTCTTCACCGTAAAATAGCGCACAATCACATGTGGCAAGCCCGCCGTCCCGCACATCAGCGCCGCCGTAATACAGAACATATTTAGCTTGGAAAGTTTACCCGCTGTATACTCAGCAAAGCCCAGCTCGCGGTTAATCGCATTCAGCTTATCCAAAAACGGCGCGCCATCCACCGTCTCCCCCACTAACCCCACCTGCGGCAACACATCACCCGTCAGCATGAAGGCGATGAACAGCGCCGGAACCGTATACGCAAATGCCATCACTAAATACTGTGCTACCTGCGTATACGTAATTCCTTTCATCCCGCCTAGGCCCGCATAGAAAAAAACAATCGCCGCACCAATCAACACCCCCGCTGAAACAGAAATGCCAAACAACTGCGAAAAAACCACTCCAACCCCTCGCATCTGCCCCATAATATACGTCATGCAGATGAAAAGCGCACATACCACCGCAATCGCCCGCGCCCCGCGACTATAATACCGATCGCCAATAAAATCCGGAACCGTAGCTTTTCCAAACTTCCGCAGATAAGGCACCATCAACACCGTCAGCAAAACAAATCCCCCCGTCCAGCCCATCAAAAAACGCGAGCCATCATATCCACTAATCGCAACCGTGCCCGCCATCGAAATAAACGTCGCCGCGCTCATCCAATCCGCCGCCGTTGCCATTCCATTTGCCAGCGGGGAAACGCCGCCACCCGCCACATAAAACTCCTTTGTAGAACCCGCCCGCGATCGAATCGCAATTACGATGTAGAGTGCAAAAGAGAGTCCGATGAAGAGATAATTCATAAGCGCCTGACTCATCTACTCACCCTCCTTTTCAGAACGAAAACGATTCTCTATTCGACTCATCCCCCATGCATATACGGCCAAAAGGATCACAAATCCGATAATCGATCCCTGCTGCGCCATCCAAAAACCAAATGGCGCATTTCCCACCGTCGGCGCATTCGCATCCAACCACTCCCGCAGCAGAATAGAACAACCAAAGCTCACCCCAAACCACACAACCAGCACTCCCGCCAACAAACGCAAGGCAGCACGATAATACGACCGACTCTTTTTAGATTCCATAATAGCTAGATGTACAACCTAACTCCACTACTGGCAATCCCGAAAAAATTACGCTCTACTGAAAAACCGCCGCGCATTCGCATCAGTGTGCGCTGCCACCGCGTCCTCCGGCTCCCCCCGTATCTCCGCTACCCGTGTCACCACCCGCACCACATTCGCCGGCTCATTCAACGGTCCCGCCGCACCCCGCGGCAACAAATCCGGTGCATCCGTCTCCACCAGTAGCCGCTCAAGCGGCACCTCCGGCAACACCTCCACCGCCCGCCGGTTATTCACCCGCGTCACCGTTCCCGAAAAAGAAAGATACGCTCCCCGAGCCAATAGCACCCGCGCCACCTCAAGCGATCCCCCAAAACAGTGCACCATCCACCGCTCCGGTAATTCCACCTCATCCAACAGCTCCAGTAATCGACCCCACGCCCCCCGCACATGAATACTCACCGCACGCTCTAAGCCTGCCGCCAACACCAACTGCGTCTTGAACACCGCCACCTGCTCCTCCATCGGCACCCCACCGCCCCCCTTC
>CAXGYR010000061.1:0-8384 GCA_964014015.1 uncultured Kiritimatiellaceae bacterium | reverse complement strand
CCCGCCGCACCGTCCAAGACCCCCAAACCCATATCTTCTCCGCCCAGGTCTGGCACCCACCCCAGCCCTACCAATGGCAAAACCCCCACCCCAAAAAACGCATACAAAACCCCATCATATACGAAACCCACATCGGCATGGCCCAAGAAGAACCCAAAATCGGAACCTACAACGAATTCCGCGAACACACCCTCCCCCGCATCATCGACGCCGGCTACAACACCCTCCAAATCATGGGCATCATCGAACACCCCTACTACGCCTCCTTCGGCTATCACATCTCCAGCTTCTTCGCCGCCTCCTCCCGCTTCGGCACCCCCGAAGAACTCAAACACCTCATCGACACCTGCCACCAAGCCGGCATCGCCGTCATCATCGACCTCGTCCACGCCCACGCCGTCAAAAACGAAGCCGAAGGCCTCTCCCGCTTCGACGGAACTCCCTACCAATACTTCCACGCCGGCGAACGCGGCCACCACCCCGCCTGGGACTCCCGCTGCTTCGACTACGGCAAACCCGAAGTCCTCCACTTCCTCCTCTCCAACGCCCGCTACTGGATCGACGAATTCAATCTCGACGGCTTCCGCTTCGACGGCGTCACCAGCATGCTCTACCACCACCGCGGCCTCGGCGCCAGCTTCAACGACTACTCCGCCTACTTCGACGGCTCCCTCGACCTCGACGCCCTCGCCTACCTCGCCCTCGCCAACAAACTCATCCACACCATCCGCCCCCACGCCCTCACCATCGCCGAAGACGTCTCCGGCCTCCCCGGTCTCAGCGCCTCCGAAAAAGAAGGCGGCTGCGGCTTCGACCTCCGCCTCGCCATGGGCATCCCCGACACCTGGTTCAAACTCGCCAACGACATCCCCGACGAAGCCTGGAACCTCGGCTGGCTCTACCACGAACTCACCACCCACCGCCCCGAAGAACACACCCTCTCCTACCTCGAATCCCACGACCAAGCCCTCGTCGGCGGCAAAACCTTCATCTTCGAACTCATCGACAAAGAGATGTACTTCAACATGCACGCCTCCGCCCGCAACCTCACCGTCGACCGCGGCATCGCCCTCCACAAAATGGCCCGCCTCCTCACCCTCCTCACCGCCCACCACGGATATCTCAACTTCATGGGCAACGAATTCGGCCACCCCGAATGGATCGACTTTCCCCGAGAAGGCAACGAATGGACCCACCACTACGCCCGCCGCCAATGGTCCCTACGCGACAACCCAGACCTCAAATTCCACCAACTCGCCAACTTCGACCAAGCCATGCTCCAAACCGCCCAAAAAGCGCATATCTTCAAACACGAACCCCAACTCCTCCATATCCACGAAGACAACAAAATCATCGTTCTACAACGCGGCGACCTCCTCTGCTGCTTCAACTTCCACCCCAACCAATCCCAGCCCGACTACTCCCTCAACGTCCCCCCTGGAACCTACACCCTCCTCCTCAACACCGACGACCCCGCCTACGGAGGACACAACATCCTCAAAAACAACCAGCCCAACACCACCAGCTCCACCCCCGACAACACCCACCAACTTCAGCTATACATCCCCGCCCGTACCGCCCTCATCCTCAAACGAAAAGCCTAACCCCCATCTTCCGTCCCTTACCGCGATGGAACGCAATTCACCCCAATGCTCTAAACCATCACCATATAAAAATTGTTGTATATTTATAAAATTCTTTTCTTGCAACTAGTATAAATATAGTATAATTTTTAAAAGTCAGATTTAAATAAATTAAGTGCAGTTTCGCTCTCACTGCCCAATTCAACCGCAAAACATAGGAGCGAAAAATGCATATAAGAAAAACACTAACGGCTCTCCTCATCGGATCCGCCATTATACTACCCACCGCCAACGGCGCTTTAATCGAACTAATCACCAACGGCGACTTTGCAACCGAAGACTTCACCGGCTGGGCACAAGAGATTTTAGGGCAGCAGACCATTGAAACGGCGCTGCAAGACTAAACAATAACACGGGTGGAGCTGGTTCTTCGATCATTAGACAGAATCAAATTCAAGCGGGGGGCTTCTTACACCCGGACAGGTTATTTCCATCTCCTTTGATTACCGTGGCACTCTTAACGCTGGGGGAGTCATCTTTGCCTCTGTCTACTCCCACCATGAGAATGGAGGCGTAAGCGAAACTGATATCCTCAATAACAGAGCGCCTCTTACCAATGCGGATCCTAACACATGGAAAACCTATTCCACCGAATTAACACTCGATACTGACATCAGCGGAGGCATTTCGTTTCTACTCCAAGCAACTGCTGGCGCGGCGGCTGGCTCATCTGCAGATATATACTTCGACAATATATCCATCATAGGAGACGTCATT
Source organism: uncultured Kiritimatiellaceae bacterium (assembly GCA_964014015.1). Classification (GTDB taxonomy): domain Bacteria; phylum Verrucomicrobiota; class Kiritimatiellia; order Kiritimatiellales; family Pontiellaceae; genus Pontiella. The sequence goes on along the minus strand of CAXGYR010000061.1, from coordinate 6,024 downwards.
CCTGAACCCGCCAGCGCCCTGCTAATTGTCGGAAGTGCAGGCGCGTTGGGTATAATACGCCGCAACAAGAAATACTTCACCAACTATAATAAAATCGACTAACCCAAACGAACAACCAAAAAAAAGGGATGCCACACAAGGCATCCCTCTCAACTCATCCGTCACGCACATTCGCTACGTCTGCTCACTCCCCCGGCTCATCACCACCTTGCCCGTCCGCACCAGCTCCACAATTCGGAACTTACCAATCATCTTCTCCAACGCATCAATCTTATCCGGATTCCCCACCACCTGAATAATCATCGACTGGTCCGTCAAATCAATCGTCTTGCAGCCATAATGCTCCGCAATCTGCAACGCCTCCGACCGATCATCGCTGCTCACCTCCAGCTTAATCAGGCCCATCTCCTTCACCACCGAACCATCATTTGTATGGTCAATACAGCGCAGCACATCCACCAACTTATCCACCTGCTTAATGATCTGATCCAAGCCCTCCGCGCTTCCGCTACAGCCAATCGTCATCCGCGAAAAATTTCCATCAAACGCCGGCGAAACCACCAACGACTCAATATTATAGCCCCGCCGCGAAAACACCTGTGCAATCCGCGCCAACGCCCCCGGCTTATTCGAAACATACACACTCACCGTGTGAATCTCTTTCTCATGATGCATCATATCAACTCTCCCTAGGTCGAACCCGTAGGTTTCTCCATCTTCTGCGTCGGTGCCTCCACCAGCATCGCCTCCAACGCCGCGCCCGCCGGAACCATCGGATACACATTATCCGTCTTCTCCACCTCACAGTTAATCAGGCACGGCCCCTCGTTATATGCCAACGCCGTCTCAACCACCCGCTTCACATCGCCCGGACGCCGCAAATTAAAACCCTTCACACCAAACGACTCCGCCAGCTTCACAAAATCCGGATTGCCCTCCAGATCCACCCCGCTCATCCGATCATCATAAAACAGCTCCTGCCACTGCCGAACCATTCCCAAATAATGATTATTCAACACCACAATCTTCACCGGTAACTTATGAATCGCCGCCGTCGCCAGCTCAAAAAACGTCATCTGAAAACCCCCATCACCCACAAAGCAAATATGGATATCATCCCGCCGACCAAACGCCGCCCCAATCGACGCCGGAAAACCAAATCCCATGGTACCCGCCCCTCCCGAGCTCAGCCAATCATAACGGCTCTCGTTCTTATAGAACTGCGCCGCCCACATCTGATGCTGTCCCACATCCGTCGAAACGCATGCACGCCCCTCCGTCTGCTTATAAAACTCATCAATTACATGCTGCATCTTCAGCCCACCCTGCCGCTTAAACTTCAGCGGATACGCCTTCCGATACCCATCCAGATGCTTATTCCACGCCGTATGCTCCTTCGTCGGCACATGCTTAATCAGCTCCGTCAACGCCACCTTCGCATCCGCCACGCACGTAATCTGCGGTTGAATCATCTTTCCAACTTCCGCCGCATCAATATCGATATGAATAATCGTCGCATTCCGGCAGAATTTATCCGGCTGCCCCAAAATACGATCATCAAAACGCGAACCGATGTTCAGAATCATATCGCACTCACACACCGCCTTATTCGCATACGCCGTACCGTGCATACCCAACATACCCAACGACAACGGATGCGACTCCGGAAAAATTCCCTTGCCCAGCAACGTCGACGTCACCGGTATATTGGTCTTCTCCGCCAACGTCCGCAACTCATCATCCGCCTGCGCAATCATTGCCCCATGCCCTGCCAAAATCAACGGACGCTCCGCCTTCGCAATCGTCTCCGCAATCTGCAAAATCGTATCGTTATCCACCTCGCTATTCAACGTATAGCCCGGCAGGTCCATCTCCGCCCGCAGATCACCCGTAAACGGCCCCGCACTCACATCCTTTGGAATATCAATCAATACCGGTCCCGGACGACCCGTCGTCGCAATATGAAACGCCTCCCGCGTAACCCGCGGAATATCATTCGTCTCCTTCACCAGATACGAATGCTTCACCACCGGCATCGTGATCCCGAAAATATCCGCCTCCTGAAACGCATCCTTACCCAACATCCACGAAACCGCCTGCCCCGAAATAACCACCATCGGAACCGAATCCATATGCGCCGTCATAATTCCCGTCAACGTATTCGTCGCTCCCGGACCACTCGTAACCAACACCACCGCCGGCTTTCCCGTCGCCCGCGCATAGCCATCAGCCATATGCACCGCACCCTGCTCATGCCGCACCAACACAAACTCAATATTATTCTCAGTCGTCACCAACGCATCGAAAATAGGAATCGCCGCGCCCCCTGAATATCCAAAGATATACTCAACGCCCTCATTCTCCAAACACTTAACCAGCGCCTGACCGCCTTCTTCAATTTTATTTGGCATCAATCTCTCCTCAAGAAAACTTACCCGCACCATATAGATGTGAAAAACGATGTCAAATGTTTATAATTATATTTTTAAACCAAAAAACAGGTCTCTATAACGTAAATTATTATATTTCAACGGTCTGTTTTTACGAAAAAAAGAAACAAAACACGTTTTTGTGTTTTTATAATACGTTTTTAGTACGTAAATTTAGCTTATTTTAAGCTTATGCTGCACAAGTTGTCCACATGCTGCCATTATATCAGCACCTAACGACCTTCTTAGGGTCACCGAAAGCCCAAAATTCTTCAACTTTTCAGAAAAATCCACCCGAACCGCGTGAGAAGAGCCCTCCAGATTGCAACCCGTAAACGGATTAAACGGTATCAGATTAATATGAACCGGCAAATCCCCCACAAAATCCACCAACGCCCGTAAATCTTCCTCCTGATCCGTCACACCCGCCAACATCAAATACTCAATCATCACCGAACCCGCCGCCGATGCCTCCACCAACGCCGCCCGCAACTCCTCCAACGGATAGCTCTTCGCCTGCGGCATCAACCGCTCCCGCACCTCCTGCCGCGCCGAATGCAAACTCAACGCCAACCGACACGCCGGCAATCGTTCTGAAAACGCCCGCATCCCCGGCGCAATACCCACCGTCGAAATCGTCACACGCGACCCCGAAAGATTAAACCACGCCGGATCCACCAGCCGCTCCGCCGCCTCAAACACCGCCCCCTGATTCAGCAACGGCTCACCCATCCCCATAAACACCACATTCCGTACCGACCGCCCCTCCCTCTTTAACCGCCGGTTCACCAACCGCACCTGATCCAGCATTTCCGCCACACTCAAATTTCGCGAAAACCCCATCAGTCCCGTCGCACAAAAACTACAATAACACGCACACCCCACTTGCGACGAAATACACAACGCTGTTCGCCCACTCTCCGGCTTCAGAATCACGCTCTCAATCAAATGATCATCATCCGTTCGAAAGACCAGCTTCTCCGCACCATCAATCTCCGAAGCCCGCGCCTCGTGCAAAGTCAGCACCTCCGGTAACAACGCCTCCCGAAAAGCCCCCTGCGCCTCCACCGGCAAGGCCGCCAGCGCCTCCTCCCAACCCGATGAGCGCTTAAAGAGACTGTTCCGAAACTGCTTTAACGCCTGCGGCTGTACCGCCCACGCACGGCGCAACGCCTCCACCGCCTCCGCCTCATAGATCGAAGGATCGCTCCGCACTAGCCCTGAAAGGTCTTCCGCGTCAACTTCATCAAACATTTCCACAACGCCTTCTCATTCTCCACTGCCAGCAACTCATCCCGCGCTTCCTTCTCACGAAACGTCCGTGAAAGCCCCGCGATCAGTTTCAAATAGAACGCACTGGTTGCCCTCGGAATCACCACAAAGAAAAAGATACGCGTCAGCGAACGACCCGGTCCCCCAAATTTAATGCCCTTCTTGCTAATCCCCACCGCCATCGCCAGACCCCCGCCCTCCACGCCCCGCACATGCGGAAATGCCAAGCCGTTATCCACCGCCGTACTCACAATCGCCTCCCGCTGCAGCGCCAGCTCCTTCAACTGTGCAGCATCTTTCACAAACCCACTCTCCGCCATCCGGTCACACAGCTCACCCAACACCTCCTCCGGTGTTGAACCCCTCAACGGCGTCACCATCAACTCCGGCGCACTATAGCGATCAATCCCCTTCTTCTGCACCTCACCCAGCTGACGCGTCACCCGCTCCCGCTCCACCACTTCTGTTGGTTCATACAAAAACCGCGTGCAATTATTACACCGATTCAACTGCTCCGCCTTCACCACCGCCTGAATCAAACTCTTCGTCAACGCCATCCCACAGCCCGAGCAGTTTCCATTCACCACCGGCACCACCGCTTCCGGACTCTTCTGCAACAACCGATTAATATGCGTCTTAACCGCCGGAGCAAGGTCCGCACTCAATGCCTGAATAGACTTCTCCAGCTCCTCTAACCTCGCATTCGGCATCGAAACCTTCTTCTGAATTTTCGCCGCCACCAAATCCTGCAACTGGATTAACTGATTAATAATACTATGTGCGTTGCTCATGATTCATATCCCTCTCTACCAACACTCTAACCATCCCCCGCCAAATAGAAAGACTATTCATCGTCCGCTCAAAAACCACTACGTATTCAGCTGAGCAATCCGGCCAATACCCAGTAGCGTCAACTGTTTCTCCACCCGCATCTCGATGCCCGACTCTCGCAACACCCACTCCGCATGCCCACCCGTAGCACAAACACGCAACCGCCGTACCCCCAGCTCCGCCTTAATCTCCCCCAGCACCTCCCGCACCATACCCCGATAGCCCCGCTCCGCCCCAATCCGCATCGCCTGCTCCGTACTGCGCCCAATCGCCGATTTTGACCGCACCGGCTTCAACGTCGGCAACAGCGCCGTCCGCTCCGCCAGATAATCAAACATCAACGGCAACCCCGGGCAGATCACGCCCCCCACATACCCCCGCTCCTTCGCAATCACATCAAACGTCAACGCCGTACCAAAATCACACACCACCGCCGGAACGCCCACCCAATGCGCCGCCGCCGCCGCATTCGCCAACCGATCCGCCCCAATCTGCCCCGGCTTCGGATAATCAACTCCCACCCCCAACTCACACGAATGGTCCACCCACAACACATCCCCAACACCCGCTTTTTTCAACAACCCCGCCCAGCGATTCCGCACCGCCGGCACCACCGATGCCACCGCCACCCGCTCCGGCTCCAGCCGCTCCACCCACGCCCGCACCCCCTCCGGCTCCGACAAATCCGACGGTGTCCGCATCACCCCCCGCACCCGCTCATTGCCATACAGCCCCAGCGACGCACTCGTATTCCCAATATCAATAACGCCAACGCCCACTCATCCACCTCCCTACAGCAAACACATCCGAATCACTACCACCCACACCCACCCCTGTCAACTCCACCCAATATCACCACCCACCCTTAGCGTGATCGAATGCAATTTCTTAGACATCCAGCCCCAAATCAACCGCCACCGCCGAATGAGTCAACGCCCCCACCGACACCGCATCCACCCCCGACGCCGCAATCGCTCCCACCGTCTCCAGCGTAATCCCCCCCGAAGCCTCCGTCCGGCAAACGCCCTTGCACAACGTCACCGCCTCCCGCAACAGCCCCGGCTCCATATTATCCAGCAACACCCAGTCCGGCTTCACCGGCAATACCGCCCGCAACTGATCCAACCGATCCACCTCCACCTCAATCTTCAGCTTCGGAAACCTGTGCCGCGCCTGCACCACCGCATCCGCAATCGACCCCCCGCCCCACAACGCCACATGATTATCCTTAATCATAACCGCATCATATAATCCCATCCGATGATTCACGCCCCCACCACACACCACCGCCGCCTTCTCCAGCACCCGCCAGCCCGGCGTCGTCTTACGCGTATCCAGCACCGCCATCTCCGGTCGATTCGCCGCCCGCACAAACGCCCGCGTCAGCGTCGCCACCCCACACAACCGCTGCATAAAATTCAGTGCCGTCCGCTCCGCCGTCAAGATCGACTGCACCCGCCCCCGCACCCGCAGCAACGCATCCCCCGCCCCC
>CAXGYR010000060.1:0-8415 GCA_964014015.1 uncultured Kiritimatiellaceae bacterium | reverse complement strand
CCCCAGCCAGTAGTATTCCTTCGATCTACAGAATGACGGAAGGAATCACTCCCTTCATCCAACTAAAAGCTACCCGCTATTTCTTAGCGGGAGCCTTCAGTTTTCGAAGTTTCTTCTGGTCCGGTTTAGCCCATGATTTCAAGGGCTTCCGAGTATGTTGACTCCACGGAATTGACTCGCCATTAACCACTGGAACCATCCGGTATCCATATTCATAATAACGCTTTAGCAGTTGGTTCTCGGCAATCGGCGTAGCTCCCCATGAGTTAATACCTCCTACCCCAGCCTGAACTGCATCCACATACAAGTGAATCGCCTCCGACCGCTCCATTTCAAAGCTATACTTCGACTGACGCATCGTCTCCATATCATAGAAGCGCGCCAACAGACCCAACGGCTGATTCAAGCCAGCAATCAACAAACCATCCTGCTTTGCATTCGTAAACATACTCCACCGAACCCCGGTCTTGTTGCCATTCGCCTGCGGTCGTGAATACTCCACCCATGTATCGTCCACCGAACTACTAAAAACACCCACCGGCTCAAATGCTCTACCTTTATGCGTCTCCCCTTTTCGGCCGTACCATTTCATATTCGAAAAAGCGGCTGGTATCATCCACTCCATTCCTACACGCAAGGGCGGTAAGACAAAATCGGGTGCAAATTGAAAATCAACTGCCGCTTCTACCACTACTTCACCAGTGCCGTAGACCGTGTAACGCTCTACCCAGCCGGCTCGCAGTGTTGGCAACGTTTTCTTGATCAACACCTCGACGGCATGATCCTGCTTTGAAACTGTAATAGATGACAGCTCAGCCACGTCTCCGGCTTGATCAAGAGCCGCATAGGGACGCGGTTTTTGGCGGCGCTCATTATCATTCTGCGGACGAGAAAACTGAGCAATAGCCCCCCGCTTCAACATCTCTTTTCCATCAAAGCGATAGGTGATTAACTGCCCGAGTGCCCGGTCAAAAACAGCCTCTATCTTATCCGATTGAAGCACAATTTGATCAGTCGAATCTGTCACACGGATAATTTCTTTATCCGCCCGACCATGACAAGGCTCCACAGAATTAAGCGCAAACTGATCCCATGCTAACAGATGACCCTCACGCACCAGCGGATGATATGACGAGCGAGCTTTAAACTCGAAAAGAATAAACCGCTCTTTACCCTGCTCAAGCAGCGCAGCTGGAATATCTAGTTGAACCAATTTTTTCTCTCGTGGTCCCAACTTCAGATCACCCAGAGTACCCGAAGCCAGCACCTCACCGGCTTGCTCTACTTTCCACGAGCCCTGCACTAGATCATCGGCATACCCATGATCGTACCAGTTCATGATTTCAAACTGCCCCGCTGAAATATCTTTTACACGAATATGAATGCCCCGCTGCAAATATTTCATAGCGCCCAATGTCGGCCGAGGTTGCTGGTCAGCATCAAGCAACCCGTTCATGCAGAAATTACCATCGTGGTGAACCCCCGCAGCCTCTTCCACATACCCACCATACGCAAAGAACGTACGTTTCACCGGACCCACTCCAATCTGCTGCTTATATGCGTCCGGTACCGGCAACCGAATACCTTGATCCATCCAGTCCCAGACGAAGCCCCCTTGTGCCCGGTTATCCGCATAGAAGATATCCCAATACTTATCCGCTCCACCGATTGAATTACCCATCGCATGCATGTACTCACAGATAATGTATGGGCGCGGATCATCGCCGTCCAAATAGGCTGCAATTTTATCCGCTGAATCGTACATATTGTTCACGATATCCGTATTGGGCCAGCCCAGCTCATCCTCCGTGCGCTCATAATGCACCGGTCGAGTCGGGTCGTTCGCTTTCATCCACTCCATGCAAACCCGAAAGGCTTCGCCGTCTCCTGACTCATTCCCCATCGACCAAGCTAAAATCGACGGATGGTTTTTGTCACGTTCTAACACCCGTTCCACTCGATCTACATGAGCCGGAATCCACTCGGGCTGTTTTGCCAAACAATGTTTCCAATACCCCATACCGTGCGACTCAATGTTCGCCTCGTCCCACACCAGAATACCATATTCATCACATAGGTCGTACCAAGCTGGCATGTTGGGATAGTGAGCGGTACGCACCGCATTAAAATTGTTCTCTTTCAACAGCTGAATATCGCGCAACATTGCAGCCCGATCCACCACATGCCCCGTATCGGGGTCGTGCTCATGACGGTTTACACCCCGGATTAATAACGGCTCCCCATTCAAGCGGTACCGTCCATCTTCAATTGAAACTTCGCGAAAACCAACCCGTTGCGGAATCAATTCAAGAACATCTCCCTGTTCATCACGAAGTGTCATCAGTAGCGTGTAAAGATGCGGGTATTCAGCTGTCCACTTTAACGGATTTTTAACCTCCATTACAGCCGAGACATCTGCCTGGCTTTTATACGTCGCTGAAACCACCTGCTGACCCGCTGCATCTAATAGTGATAATTCAATCTCACCCTGAGGCTTGAGCAACTCAACATCTACTTGCAGTTTTGCATGCTCATACTGCGCATCCAGATCGGTAACTACCGTAAAGTCACGAATATGCGTTTCCGGCGTGCTCCACAAATAAACCTCACGGAAAATACCCGATAGGCGCCAGAAATCTTGATCCTCGAGATAGGAAGCATCACTCCAGCGGTACACCTCCACCGCCAGACTGTTCTCACCCTCCTTCAAATATGAAGTAATATCAAATTCAGCTGGTGTTCGGCTTCCTTGCGAATAGCCGACTTTTTGACCATTGACCCACAGATAGAACGCCGAAGACACCCCATCAAAGACGATTCGTGTGACACGACTCTTCCATGCTGCAGGCAACTCGAAAGTGCGCTTATACGATCCAACCGGATTCCAATCGGTCGGCGCATGAGGCGGATTTTTTTCAAATGGATATTTTTCATTCGTATAGATAGGCAATCCATATCCCTTTATTTCCCAGTTAGAGGGAACGTCAATCTGATCCCATCCATCGGTATCGTAATCTACGGCTTCAAATCCAACCGGCCGATCCGCAGGCGAACGAACCCACTTAAACGACCATGAACCATTCAACGATTGAAACCATGTTGATTTATTTCGGTCATACGCCAGCGCCGCTTCCGGACTCTGATAAACCATCATGGTCGCCCGTGAAGGCTCTCGATTCTCTTGCAAAATATCTAAGTTATTCCAGGCTTCTGAGGCGCCGATACTCCCAACTACGCTCCACACAGATAACCCAACTACGCTCCACAAAATTTTCATTTTATCACTCCCATTATTACAGCGGTTAACCTCTGACGCACACGCGCTATTTTCTAATCAAAACCGAGACCTGTATCTTTTCAAAAATCTTTCAACCCCGCTATACACCCATTGACTACTCAATCAGCCTCTATACATCCCGCTGCTGGAGCACCAATAGACAATTTGGCCTGAGCTCATGAAAACTTGAACGAAACCCACTCCTCTCAACTGCCCATTCCGGAACAGTGATGATAACATCTGGCAGCGGACTCGCTGGTACAGTATCTACGTCCGTCCAATACCCGACAAGTGGATCTTTTCGCAAATAGAACGGCAACGGCCACAATCGGTCCGGCGGAGCAATTACCTGAATATACAGATCACGTTCACTCGCTTGACGAAGTTCTTCCAGCCGATCGGTCAATGCACTGAACCGTTCTGATGTTTGCGCATATACGTACGGATTAGCCACGTCGACAGCATATACGAACGCCACCCGGATAGATTGCCAGCACAACAGGGCTGACAAACTGACAATCAAACATACACGACCCCACCGCTGATTAATTTTCTCTTCCAACAACCAGATCAAACCAATACCAGCTAACAAAACCCACAGAAACAGCATCGATAAAATGCACCAGGGTGTCTTATAGGGCAGTAGTGAATAAACAAGCGTGAGAAAAAGAGCAGCAAGAGATAAGAAGCGATGAAACAGCGGGTTTACACCGGTCGGAGTCCGACCTCTGATACTCAAAAAAGCACCCAGCAAACCCAATCCAAAAATAATCCCCTCACCGAATAACGGCCCCTTCTCATATCGATATATCGTCAACATCTCTAGATAATAATTCCAAGGTTGAATATGAACGGTACTTTCACCCAACCCTCTTTCTGCATATACGCCGACCGCTTTCCAAAGAGCCAACAATCCATCCCAACTGGTAAAAGCATTGGTATACCAGATGGCCGTTGTTAATAGCGCACTTCCCACAGCCCAAAATAATAGACGCAGCGCTTGAAAACAAAAGCGGTTGCGCACCCACACAATAAATCCCGACAATCCAAAAGCAGCCAACGTCAAAACAGCCGTCTCTTTAGTGGCAAGCATACAGCCCATTCCCACACCGCAAATAACTGCCCACATCGTTGAGCGTCGGGCAGCACCCAGCCATCCCGCCCCGAGGGTTACTACAGTAAAGAGAATTAGTAGTGATTCCTGAATATAATAGCGGCTATAAAAAACAAAAGCCGGCGTAAAGGTCAACAGCACCATCGCACCCAAAGTGCCCAACCTACCCAATGCTGTTCGTAGCAACCCCAACAACAGAATCATTACACAGCCCGCAATCACCGGCACGAGGCGATACATGACTATCGAAGTTTCCGCAAACGAATCCGCGCCTACCAGAAAAGCCAGAGGCTGAGTCAAATAATAAAGCGTAGGGCCGTGATGGTCTTCCGCATCGTACTGATAGACCCCCTCATCCAATAACAGTCCAAAACGATATGCTTGATTAGCCTCATCATGATGGAACGGACGTAGATCAAGAGATGGCAAGCGTACCGCAGCGGCCAAACAAACAATGAGGATAACGACTGTTGTAAATCGGCTCCTCATGCAGGCTTGAAATTAAGTTGCCGTTTAACGTCCAAAAACTTCCACCTCAATGTAGTGGTTCATGTCTGAACTACTGCTTCCATTAGAATAGAGCCGGATGTATTGGGCCGTAACGCCTTTCGCATCGATCAAACGACCGCCGTTGGTTTCGATATACTCTTTATCCTCACCGATTCCCAACCCCGCCGAGTTATCGTGATCATTGTTATAGATGGTGACAATATTTGAGATAAAATCGGCATCGTCCGCCACCTGAACAATCACATCCTTATACGCTCTCGCCTGCGCATGATAATGCCAGAGTGCAACCGCAAAAATTTCTCGAGGCTCTTCCAGATCAATCTGCAACCACTGAACACCAGGGCCTAACTCCACGTAAGAACCATCAGCACCATCCTTATCCCCATCGGTTGCATACTCCAACTCACCAATCACCGGAAAATCATCAGAGCTGGTAACCTCCATTCCTTCCGCCACATTCACGGTTCCGGCAGGAACCATAATTTCCGGAACAACTGTTCGGCGTTCCAAATTGGGTGTCTTGATACTTTTCGGCGTACCCGCAAACAACGGGGTAGGAAGTTCAAGCACCAGCTTACTCGTCTCTGCCGACGCACTTACCGCCATCGCAACTAACACACATCCGCATATCCATTTTTTATTCATATCCACTCCCTACTTATCCTCTCCACTATCGAAACGACCTATATAAACTATCAGACACCAAACTGCTTAAACGATTCATTTTGATCCACAATAAAAGCACCTACTCCCTTATTCCGTTCACAAAAAGCCGCAATCTTACTCATCGGCATAACCATGAAGGCCGTTGCCAACGCATCAGAAACGGCTGCAGAGCGATGCAATGCCCATGCGGCTCTGTTCTGAGCGGGTTTTCCACTCCGAGGGTTCAAAATATGATCGCCCTGCACATCGGTTCCCGAACCACTTAGAGAGCGATTATACAATGAGATAACCGACAGACCAGCCTCCACGCCCCACAGCCCTCCTACCCCCACCTCCCAAGCACACCCCAAAGCCATCACCGTACTCGTTCCCCCATGAATCAACGCCCGGCTCACCTCCCAATCAGCCAACACATCCGTCGCCTTATCAATCGCAAACCCCTTGGCAATGCCTCCCAAATCTAACGCCGCAGAACCACTTTCTTTCCAGCCCACTCGGAATGAATTACGATCTACTACCAACTGTTCAAATCCTTTACCCAGCGATGGATCAAATAAACCTTCACTCATTCGATAAACCCACTGAGCTTGTTCCAGACACTCTATCGTCTCAATTCCAACTCCAACAACCTCTCCAGCTCCCAGTAAATTAAGCTGCCCAATGTCACTTCCCGCATCGTATCGGTTCAGCAAATTATTGATCCGCTCCACCTCCCGAAAAACGGCATCCGCCGCCTGTCGAGCATAGGTCGCGTCCTCTCCCATAATTTGCACTTCAAACTCTGTATGCATTGCCGCCCGTTTGAACCGCTTTAGATCAGACTTCATGCAGAGACCTCACAGCTCCCGAATCCAGATATTTCTAAATCGCACCGGATTACTATGATCCTGCAAGCGCAACGGAGCCCGCGCCGCATGCGGCTGATAGTTTGGCAGTTTCTTATGCCGAGTTGGTCCCAGAAAAGGTTGATGTAGCTGTACCAACACCCCGTTATGCACAACCGTGACGTAAGCGGGCTGCACCAGACGTTCGCCTTCAAAGCGCGGTGCTTTGAAAAAAATATCATAACTTTGCCATTCACCCGGTGGACGACACGCATTGGCTTGCGCCGGTGTCTGACCATATATCGCCGCGGCCATACCATCCGCATAAGACTCGTTCTCATAACAATCCAATAACTGAATCTCATAACGACCCATCAAAAAAACACCGCTATTCCCCCGATTCTGACTATCGCCCTTGACCTCCACTGGTGCCGACCATTCAAGGTGAAGCTGACAATCCCCAAACGCCTGCCGGGTTGAGATATCGCCCGTCGGAGTCACTTCCATATATCCATCGCGCACCTGCCAAAGCACCTCACCGCGCGGATTATATTTCTTTTTTTTGTTCGTACTAACAGTACCCACCCACGCATCTAATGACTCACCATCAAATAGAATAATAGCGTCTGAAGGCGCATCACCGGCAAACCGCCCCGGCACCACCACCGTAGGCACAGGCCTTTCAAGATCATGCACACGCCATCCATTCGGCAACACAGGATTCGGCTTCTTCTCAACGGCTGCCGCGTCACCATCTCCCGTCATGCTCCAACAAAGAACAGATAAAAGGACTATCCATCGAATTCTATACATACCACTACCCTATTTAGAACGGCTCTGCATAAACAGCCTGATTGCTGCGATCACACTGACAATTGCCGCAGCCCGATGCACCACAATCGCCGCTAGCTGCCCCGTAGTGCCCAACCATGGGAACATCGCCAACCAGACAGATCCAATCAAAACAATCCCGCTTATGAGAAGCAACCAAAGCCAACGATTCGCCCCGACACCTCGTAACATCACCCAGGCCACAAGTGATCCAGCATACAACAGCCCGACGCCCACGTGAATCAACAACGGCAACCCATGCAACGCAGAGAAGACCGGCCAACCGAAAACAAAACCAGTAATCGTAAGAACCACCATACTCACACCGAAAATAACTCCAACCCACTTCATCGGGCTCTCAACTTGCCGCATCCGTTCGAGCAAGCGCTTCAGTAGAGGCAAGCCCAATGCCAACCCAACCAGAATTAAGATACCCAGCAAGGTGCTCAATGCCTTCTTATAGACCGTTCGAATTTCAAACGTCAGTCCAAATAGCCGATGATAGTCATCATCCAACTCTTGAAATTCAACCATTTGCTTCACCGCTGAACGATCGGTCATTAGCGGTCCGGTTGCCGTCACAGAACCAAACAAGAAAGGCGCATCATCCGCATGACACTCCCGACAACTCTTCGCCCCAATCGAGGAGGGTATGGAACGTACATCGTGACCCAAAGCCCACGAAACCGGCTCCGCCAGAGGATCACGTTGGTCGGTCAATTCACCCTGATCGGTTAATGTAAATAACCGTCCATTAGCAATATATCCGCTGCCTGCTCCCAGCCGATTAAGCATCGTAATCAGCTGCTCCTCATTCAACTGCCGCACATCACCGACCAGATCCACTACCGCTCGCATGAGATTGGGTCTTAGCAATGGCTCACCATCCACACCATACCAACCCGCTGGCAAATCAGAGGCCGTTGCTTTCAGATATCCATCCGCATCTTTTTCAAAGCGCTTCCCATCCCGAACCGCCACAATAACTCGCGGTTCGAACGCCTCCATCACCGCCAGAATAGCATCTTCAGCATCATAATCTATTTCATCCGCCGTCACATCAAAAACAGGCAATACAGGTGTTAATCCCCCATCCGCATCCCAAACAAGATCCGCAACCCAATCCGCTTCACGCAGTCGGTCCAACCCCCCATCAACATTCCGACCATACAGCGCACCACCCGCCATCAGCC
>CAXGYR010000059.1:0-8643 GCA_964014015.1 uncultured Kiritimatiellaceae bacterium | reverse complement strand
CCCCCGCCGGTCTCCACTTCACCCCGCAACTACTCTCCGATCTGCAACAAAAAGGTATTTCAACCTGTCAACTCACCCTCCATGTCGGTCTCGGCACCTTCCGCCCCGTCACCGCTGAAAACATCACCGACCACACCATGCACGCCGAACAATACCACGTAACTCCCGAAACCGCCCAACAGCTGCGCGAAACCCGCGAAAAAGGCGGCCGCATTCTCGCCGTCGGCTCCACCTCCGTTCGAACCCTAGAAAGTTTACCTGCCCTCCAACCCGCCACCGGCGCCACCGACATCTTCATCTACCCCCCCTTCACCTTCCGTCATACGGACGCCATCCTAACCAACTTCCACCTCCCCCAATCCACGCTGCTCATGATGATGTCCGCCTTCAGCAGCCGCGAACAGATCCTCAACGCCTACCAACAAGCCGTCGAACATCAATACCGCTTCTTCAGCTACGGCGACTGCATGCTCATTCTCTAAAAACCAGACTTGAACCTACGCACAAGCTCCACTAAATTTGCGCGCCTCAGACAAAAAAGGAGTACCCAATGGCACAAGAAACCATGCAATTTAAAACCGAACTCGAACAACTTCTCCACCTCATCACCCACTCGCTCTACTCCCACCGCGAAGTCTTTCTACGCGAACTCATCTCCAACGCCTGCGACGCCATCGACAAAATCCGCTTCCAAGGCCTCACCGATCCCGACTGCCTCGAAGATAACACCGACTGGAAAATCACTCTCCGTGCCGACGAAGAAGCCGGCACCCTTACCCTCACCGATAACGGCATCGGCATGAGCCGCGACGATGTCATCGAAAACCTCGGCACCATCGCCCACTCCGGCACCAAAGCTTTTCTCGCCCGCGCTCAAGAAGCCGACCTGAAAGAGAACCCTGAACTCATCGGACAATTCGGCGTCGGATTCTACGCCTCCTTCATGGTCGCTGAATCCGTCACCGTCGACACCAAAGCCCACGGCGCCGAAGCCGTCCGCTGGTCCTCCACCGGCACCGGCAACTTCACCCTAGATGCCATCGAAAAAGATGAGCGCGGCACCACCATCACCCTGTACCTTAAAGAAGACGCCAAAGAATTTCTCAACGAATGGACCATCCGTTCTACCGTCAAAAAATTCTCCGACTTCCTCGAGCACCCCGTCACCCTCATCACCACCCAAAAAGATGAAGAGACCGAAGTCGAAGAAGAAAAAGAGGAACAAATTAACTCCCAAAAAGCCATCTGGCTCCGTCCCAAAAACGAGATCACACCCGAAGAGTACAGTGAGTTCTACAAACACCTCTCACACGACATGAACGACCCCGCCGAAACCATTCACTACAACGCAGAAGGCGCTATCGAATTTAAGGCACTTCTTTTCATTCCCGAGAAACGACCCTTTGATCTAATGATGAACCACGACCCGAAAGCACATCTGAACCTCTACGTTCAGCGCGTCTTTATCTCCAACGAATTCGACAACCTTCTACCCGGCTATCTGCGCTTCGTCAAAGGTGTCGTCGACGCATCCGACCTTCCCTTAAACGTCTCTCGCGAGATTCTGCAAGAGAACCCCCAACTCGAAAAAATTCGCAACAACCTCGTCAGCCGAATTCTCAAAACCCTCGCCCAGATCAAAGAGAAAGATTTTGAAAAATTCAGCGGGCTGCACGAAGAGTTCGGCACCCTCCTAAAAGAAGGGCTACAATCCGACTGGTCTAACAAAGAGAAAATCGCCGACCTTCTTCTCTTTGAAAGCACCACCAAAGAACCCGGCGAAAAAACAACCCTCGCCAACTACATCGAAAACTTAACTGACGATCAGGAAGAAATTCTCTACCTCGCTGGCGAAAACCGCGACCAAATCGCCAACTCCCCCTACCTCGAACGCTACAAAGCAGAAGGGCGCGAAGTACTTCTGATGACCGATCCAATCGACGACTTTGTCATACCTCAGCTCATGGAGTTCAAAGGTAAAAAACTCAAAGCCGTTAACAAAGGCGAACAGGACGACGCAGAAGCACTCAAAGAAGAGGAAAAAACCTTCGAAGGCTTCATCGGCTACGCCAAAGATTTACTCAGCGGCGTCAAAGAAGTGAAGCTGACTACACGTCTAAAAGACTCTGCCGCCGTACTGGTCGGTGAGGAACACACCATGAGTCCCCACATCGAAGAGATGATGCGCCGCATGGGACAACCGGTTCCCGAGACCCAAAGCGTCCTCGAGCTCAACCCCGAACATCCCATCGTCCAGAAAGTGCAAGCGTTGCATGCCGCCGATGCCAATGATCCCAAAGCAGAAGCACTCACGCATCTACTCCACGATCAAGCGGTACTCGCCTCCGGCGCTAAGCTCAAAGACCCAGCCGCTTTCACTGCGCGATTAAATGAATTATTAAGCGAAGCCTAGTCGGTCGCGATGGAGAGCGAATCCCACGCAAAAAATTGATTCGCCTCCTCAATAACACGGTCATAATGTTCGGGCAGGAATAGCTGCGCCTCTATTCCCATTGCACGGGCCGCTTCCACGTTCTCCGGCAGGTCATCAATAAAGAAACACTCCTCCGGCGACACGTTTAAGTATTCCACCGCCGCTTCATAGATTTTCGGATGCGGTTTGCGATAGCCCATCTGATACGAAAGAAAAAGCCCCGTCGCCTGATCCAGCAAATTATCCCAATTCCGATTGATCGCCTTAATGTGATACTCAGCAATATTACTCAACGTGAACACCGGAACATGTTGATCAATCGCATGAAAATAAAGCGCTCTACCCACCTCGTTCGCTGAAAAAATCTCTTGCCACGCCCGAACCAGATCCTCCACCTCCCATGCAATCTGCTTCCGCTCATTCATCCGGTCTACATACTCTTGATCGGTAATCTCGCCTGTTTCTACCGCATTATATAATTCCTGATCCTCCGGCTCATGAATCCCCACCGGCTTGCCCGACACCTGCTCATACGTTTTAAGCAACTGATCAAAATCAAAATTGCACAGCACATTACCAATATCAAAAAGGAAAACTTTCATGACCCAACGCTCTCAATTCAACCGCCGATCCACAACCTGAATAATGTTAGAATTGTTCAAGCGACCCCAGATACCGCCACTGCCCCTCCGGCAGATTTCCCAACACCACCTGCCCAATCCGAATCCGCTTTAAGCCGACCACCTTCAACCCCACCAGCTCACACATCCGCCGAATCTGCCGCTTCTTCCCCTCCCGCAATACAAACCGAAGCTGATCCCGGTTCTGCCACTTCACCTTAGCCGGCTTTAACGGTTTTCCATCCAGCTGCAACCCATGATTGAGTTGCTTTAATCCTCGAGCATCCAGCTCCCCGCGCACCCGTACCAAATACTCCTTCTCCACCGAAGAATCTTCCCCGATCAACGTCCGCGCCACTCGCCCGTCCTGCGTCAGCACCAGCAACCCATTCGAATCAATATCCAGCCGGCCCGCTGGCGCCACCCCCCGCAACTGATCGCCCGCAAACGTTCGTGCCGACCGATCAGCCCGCCACTGCGTCGCCTTTTCAATCAACGAAACCGCCGCCTTATACCCCTCCTCCGGCTGCCCCGACACATACCCAATCGGTTTATTGATTAGAAACGTCGCCAACTCCGCCTGCTCCGCCGCCGCCCCCTCACTCAGTACAATTTCAGCAGTAGGCGAAACCTTTGTCCCCAACCGATCCACTACCACGCCATCTACCCGCACCAGTCCCCGCTCGATATACCGATCCGCCTCCCGCCGCGAGCACAAACCCCGCGCCGCCATAATCTTTGATAGACGCTCAGGCTCCATCTGACTACCGCTTCCAGAAACTCGGCAGAAATAGGATTAAGACCGTATAGAGCTCCAACCGACCCAGCAGCATCAGAAACGTCAGGAACGCCTGACCCACAGGCGGAATAGCCGCATAATTCTGTGTTGCACCCACCGCATTCAACCCCGGTCCAATATTCCCCAGTGTTGCAATCACGGAGGTTGCCGCCGTCTCCAGATTCGGCGTAAAGAACGTCATAATGAAAGAGCCCAATGCAAACACCAACACAAAGATCGCAAAGAACGCACAGATATGCGCAATAATCACCGGCTCAATCGGCTTCCCACCCAGTTTCGGCTGAATCACTGCGGAAGGCCGCATAAACACCTTAATCTCCCGAACCATCATCTTCACGATAATGTAGACCCGCACAATCTTCATACTACCGCCTGTTGAACCCGCACATCCCCCAAAAAACATCATACCCACCAACAAAATCCGTACCGCCTCCGGCCACTGATCAAAATCCGCCGTCGCAAATCCGGTTGTCGTCACAATGGAGACCGTCGTAAATGCCGCCTGCCGGATCGAATCTCCCAGCGGTGCAAGCCCTGCCGCATAGATGTTTGCTGTCACCACCCCAATCACAATCAGTAGCAACAATGCATAAAACCGGAACTCAGCATCCCGCAGATAATAGCCCGGCCTTCCGGTCAATGCCCGGTAGTGAAGTGAAAAGTTGATTCCTGCCAAAAACATAAAGAACGTCACAATCCAATCTACCGCTGCACTGTCAAATGCTCCGATACTTGCACTCCGCGTCGAAAACCCTCCCGTCGCCATCGTCGTGAAGGTATGACAAACCGCATCAAACCAACCCATGCCCCCCACAAACCGAAGTAGTAGTGCCTCCGCCACTGACAACAGCAGATAAACGCCCCACAACAGCTTTGCTGTTGTTGTAATCCGTGGCGTCAATCGATCCTTCGAAGGGCCCGGCATCTCTGCTCGGAAAATCTGCATACCCCCCACGCCCAGAAACGGCAAGATCGCCACGCACAACACCAGTACGCCCATTCCCCCAAACCAATTTGTCAGCGCCCGCCAGAAATGAATCGAACGCGGAATCGACTCCAGATCACTCAGAACGGAAGCTCCTGTCGTTGTAAAACCCGACATCGTCTCAAACAAAGCCGAGACCGGATGCGAAATCACCCCCGAAAAAAGATATGGCAACGAACCAAAAACCGTCACCGTCAGCCAACCAAACGTCACCACGCCAAAGCCGTCCCGCCGCGAAAGATTCACGGGCCCGCGCGTCAACCAGCCCAGCACCAGCGCAAACCCTGCCGCCAACGCGCCCGCATACACCAAACTCAATCGCAACGCCAGCGGCTCCCCATAATACCAAGACACCACAGCACAGCCCAGCATCGCCAGCCCAATTACCAGCGTAAGATACGAAACCAACTGAAATACTGCTCTACGATTCATCGTCTACTGAAATATCGTCCGTATTTGCCCCACTTCATCCGCATGTGTAAATACCAACACACGGTCTCCCGCCACTAACTGCAGGTCGCCGGTAGCTGTATGCACAGCCTGATCCCGCAGCACCGTCGCAATGACCGACCGCTCCGGCAGCGAAATATCCTTAATCGCCACCCCATCAATCTCATGGCCCGGCGCCACCACCATATCCAGCAGCTCTCCCGGCAAATTATGTAGCAACGCCGCCGCCCGCACCCGCTTCGATCGCAACCAGTGCAGAATGGTATGCGTTGTTGAGATATACGGACTCACCACCCGGTTCACCAGATAGAGCTGCTCCACCACCGGTACAAAATCCGTTCGAGCAATCTGCGTTGCCGTAAACGCAGCTCCCATCTTCTGCGCCAGCAGACAGTTCATAATATTATTCTCATCATCCCCCGTTAGCGCAATAAATGCTGTCCGCTCATGAATGCCCGCTTCCTCCATCGCACTCTCAGTCAACGCATCCGCCCGCAGCACCAGTGTCGACTCCAGCTCAGCGGCACAGGTCAGCGCCCGCGCCTCATCTACCTCCAGCAGAACACAATCAAAATCTTTCTCCACATACTGTGCCAACATCAAACCCAAATCGCCCCCACCGCCGATGACCACCCGCTCAAACGGTTTAATATCTGGACTCACCCACGTGAAAAAGTTTGCCACCTGAGCATGCGTGCCCACGATGTAAACCAAATCGTCCTGCTCAAACACCGTATTGCCACGCGGCACCACCAACTCGTCTCCCCGCCGAATCGCAATCGCCCGCACCTCCTGCATTAAATCCAATCGGTTACACTCCGCCGGTGTCCGCTCCAGCAACGGGCTTACCGCCGTTACACGGCAGCCCGCCACAATCACCTGCCCATTAAACAGATCAAATACCTCATGCGCCCCCGGCATCATCAGCATATTGTGCACTTCATGCGCGCACTCCTGCTTCTGGTTTATCACCAGATCAATACCCATACGCTGCAGATCATACGCCTCCGTTTCCTCCAGAAACGCCGGCTCCACCACGCGCGCAATCTTCCCTTTTGCTCCCGCCGCATGCGCCATCAGACAACTCAGAATATTCACCTCATCCCGATCCGTCACCGCAATCAACAAATCCGCCTTCTCCACCTGCGCCTCGTGTAAAACCGCCGGATGCGTCCCCTCTCCACAAATCGAAAGAATATCTAATCCTGCTTCTGCCTCCGCGAGACGATCCGCATCCGCATCCACCATAATCACGCTATGCTTCTCCTCGCACAACCGCCGCGCCAGCTGGCGCCCCGCATTTCCTGCCCCGATAATCACAATTCGCATATCGTTCTCCTCCGCTGCTCAGTAAAAATCCACGCTCCGGCAACGCATGCGCAGAAGTGAAGCATACCCTCTAAGCCCGGTGCAATGCCCAACCCCCACCATTCTACACCCCAAAAAAACAAAAAACGCCTGAAAGAAAACCCTCCAGGCGCCCCGTTTAAAAAATAATCATTCCTAAATCTTTGGTTCCCAACCCGGCTCATATTCCCGCGACCACAGCTGCATCGCCTCCCGATCGAACATACGACCCGTACGACTGTCCACCCCAAAATTTTTCCCGGTACGCGCTGCGATATTGGCATAATGCGTCATCGCCTGACTAACCGCGCCCTGTTCAATCGGCGAAGCCAACGCCTCTTTTCCACGAATCGCTGCAAAGAAATTACGAACATGACGCTGGGACATACCGCCCCCGGCGGTCACGCCCATTCCCTCCTCTTTATCCTTCGATTTACTATCCTTAACCGGCTTTCCATCCAGCCCAAACACCTGATACCCATTCCGATCCACAAATACCGAACCCGACGATCCATAAATAATTGTGCCACGTCCGCGACCATACTTAGGATAACCGTTCCGGCTCTGCCCATCCCACTCGATCACTTTCCCCCCCTCGAACTCAAAACGCGCCTCCATCGAATCATACATCTCCCAGCCATCATCCCTGTACTGATGCTTACCGGAACGAACACTCACCTCCTCCGGCAGTTCCACTCCCAATGCCCAACGGGCAATATCCAACTCGTGCGTCGCGTTATTACCCATCTCCGCCGTACCATAATCCCAGCCATACCAATGCCAAATATAATTCTCTACCCCACCGACATACGCCTTCCGCGGCGCCGGCCCCTGAAACAGATCCCAATCCAATCCAGCCGGAACCGGAGCCACACGCTGTGGCTGTACCGCTCCGCGCTTGTTCACATAAAACGCTGTTGCCTTGTAGGTATCCCCAATCAAACCCCCGTGAATCTCTCGAATAATCTCCTGCGTCTCCAACGAAGAGCGCTGCTGATTACCCATCTGCACCACACACCGATAATGATCCCGGAACTGAACGATCAACTCATTCTCGTGCATATTATGACTACACGGCTTCTCCACATACACATGTTTGCCCGCCGCCATCGCCATACACGCACCCGGCGCATGCCAATGGTCCGGCGTCGCCATTATCACCGCATCCACCCGATCATCCGCCAAAATCTTACGAATATCCTTCTCAATCGTCGGCGTCGAACACCCCTTCTCCGCAAACTCCTTCTGCGCCTTTTTGATCCGGTTATCCGCCACATCACACAAATACAACAACTCCGTATTATTCGCCGAATTACCAATCGAACCCGCAAACGAACGTC
The DNA here is from genome assembly GCA_964014015.1 of uncultured Kiritimatiellaceae bacterium. Taxonomy (GTDB): domain Bacteria; phylum Verrucomicrobiota; class Kiritimatiellia; order Kiritimatiellales; family Pontiellaceae; genus Pontiella. The sequence continues at coordinate 668 of CAXGYR010000059.1, read as the reverse complement.
CTCGCCCACCCAGTCCCTGAACCGCCACATGAATCCGATCATTCGACCCCATAATACGCCCATAACTCTTCGCCGAAGCCGCCCGCGCATGCTGGCTCGCAACCGCCACACCCACCACTCCCATAACACCCCGCTTCAACACACTTCTCCGATCAAAACTCATTTCACCACCTCCTAATGCCGCTTCACTTTAATATTACGAAATTCAACCAAGTCCCCATGATCCTGTAGCAGAATCAATCCCGCATCCCGCTCCCCGAACCGATCCCACTTTGCATACTTACTCCGCGCTACCCGCGCCCGAAAATCATCACTCTTACGCACATAACTCAACACCTTCCGTCCATTCAACCAATGCTCCACCTCATTATCAACCGAACGAATATAAGCCTGGTTCCACTCCCCCACCGGATTCGCCACTTTTGCCGGATCCGCCTGCATCAAATCATACAACGAAGCCAACGTCCGCGACCCCGGATGATTTCCCTGTTTCGCATCCGGATGTTTCGCATCATCCAACAGCTGATACTCCAACCCAATCGCCGAACCCACTCCCTTATTCAGCTCCGTATCCACATAATACTTAATCCCGCTATTCGCCCCATCGCTCAACTTAAACTCCAGCGACAACTCAAAATTATCAAACGACCCCCTCGTCACAATATCGC
>CAXGYR010000058.1:0-8907 GCA_964014015.1 uncultured Kiritimatiellaceae bacterium | reverse complement strand
CAACACCGACAAGCTCGCCAACTTCATCGCCGAAACCGCCGAAGTCGACCTCCAGATGCTCGCCCCCTCCGTCAACGAATCCATCGCCCGCTTCAACGCCGTCGACCAAGGTGCCATCCGCTTCGGCCTCGCCGCCATCAAAGGCGTCGGCGAAGGCCTCGTCGAAGAGATCGTCGCCAACCGCGATGCCAACGGCCCCTTCACCGGTCTCATGGACTTCTGCATCCGCCTCAACAGCCCCAACCGTAAAATGATCGAGAGCCTCGTCCGCTCCGGCGCCTTCGACTTCACCAACATCCACCGCGCCCGCCTCTTCGAAGGCATTGATATCGCCCTCAGCCGCGCCACCGAAACCACCCGCGACAGAGAAGCCGGTCAAGGCTCCATCTTCGACCTCATCCCCGATCAAACCCTCACCCAAAACTCCGACGAAGAACTCCCCGACTGCCCCCCCTGGTCCGAATCCGACCTTCTCGCCGCCGAACGCGAACTCATCGGCTTCTACCTATCCGGCCACCCCCTCGCCCGCCACCAATGGACCCTCCAACACTGCACCCTCACCGACCTCGATCAACTCGACGACCTCCAGCACGGCGAACAGGCCCGTTTCGGTGGCATGATCACCGACATCCGCAAACTCTACACCCGCAAAGAGCAAAAACCCATGGCCTCCTTCCGCATCGAAGGCCTCAAAGGCTCCACCCCCGTCATCATGTTCCCCGAACCCTTCAGCGAATACGGCCACCTCGTCGAAGAGGACCAACTCGTCATGATCGGCGCCAGCATGATCGACGAAGAAGGCGGCGAACGAAAACTCCAGATTCTCGAGCTCCACCCCCTCTTCCGTGCCCCCCGCATCTTCGGCGAGCGACTCAGCATCCACCTACACGAACACCACGCCCCCCGCGAAACCCTTACCCGCATCAAAACCCTTATCAGCGAGCACGAGGGCCCCATTCCCCTTCACTTCTGCGTCTGCTGCGACGACGGTAAAAAAATCTTCCTCGACACCGAATCCATCTACCACATCGACCCCACCCCCGAACTCATCCACGCTCTCGAACAGATCGTCGGTGAAGAACAAGTATACTTCGCCGCCCAGTCCCGTCCCCTCCTCCGTCCCCCGCAAGAGCGCCGACGCACCTACGGAGCCCCCGCATGAACGCCCCCAAACACCTTCTAGAATACGCCGCCCTACTTCTCTTCGGCACCCTCATCCGCCTACTGCCCCTGCGCCTCGCCCTCTTCCTCGGCTGGCTCCTAGCCTTAATCATGCACCACCTCTTCCGCTTCCGCCGCGCAGAAGCCCATCGCCGCATCCGCCTCGTCCTTGGCAGCACGCCCACACAAGCCGACATCAATCGCATCGCCTGGATCTCCTGGCGCAACCTCTGCTTCAACGCCGTCGAAGCCATCCGCTTCGGCAAGCTTTCCGCCGAAACCTTCCGCCAAAACCCCCACTTCCAGCCCGCCCTTGATCAGCTTACAAAAGACCTCAACCAAAGCCCCAACGGCCTTATCGTCCCCACCATCCACATGGGCAACTGGGATCTAGCCGGCATCGCCACCGACCTCCAAAGCCTCCCCATTTTCACCATCGCTCGCCGCCAAAAAAACCCCCTCACCGACGCCTACCTCAACCGCGCTCGCAACCACTTCAACATGGAAGTGCTACTCAACGATGACAACGTCCTCAAACAAATCATCCGGCGCCTCCGCAACGGTCACCTCTTCGCCATCCTACCCGACGTCCGCAACCCCCGCCCCGCACAAGCCATTCCTTTCCTCGGCGGTACCGCCAACCTCGGTAGCGGCGTCGCTCTCTTCGCCCGTCAATGCACCGCCCCCATTCAACCCGTTATCACCCGCCGCATCGGTTGGACACAGCACCAACTCACCCTACTAGCCCCCATTCACAGCGACCCAAACGCCGAGAAAAAAGCCGACCAGCAACGCATCATGGAAGAGCTCATGGAACAGTTCACCGCCGAGATCAAACGCACCCCCGAGCAGTACTTCTGGTATAATAAGCGCTGGGTCCTCGACCCCATCTAACTCAACGCGTTAGAAGCGTCTTACCGCGCATGTAGGGTGCCAGCACCTCAGGCAGCTGCACCGAACTATCCGCCTGCTGTCCGTTTTCCAACAGCGCAATCACCAGCCGCGGTAGCGCCACGCCCGACCCGTTAATCGTATGCACGAACGTCGCTTTACCCTCCTCATTACGATAGCGGATGTTCGCGCGCCGCGCCTGATAATCCCCAAAGTTCGAACACGAAGAGACCTCCAACCAGCGATCCAGCCCCGGCGCCCACAGCTCAATGTCATAGCAGCGCGATGCACTGAAACCGATGTCTCCCGTACACAGTTCAATCACACGGTAATGCAGCCCCAGTGCCTGAAGCACCGCCTCCGCATTCGCCGTCAGCTTCTCATGCTCCGCCGCTGAATCTTCCGGTCGCGTAAACTTCACCAGCTCCACCTTGTCAAACTGATGCAGCCGCTGTAGCCCACGCGTATCCTTGCCCGCCGCACCCGCCTCCCGCCGGAAACACGGTGTGTAGGCCGTATGCAGAATCGGCAACGTTCCATCCAGAATTTCATTCGCATACATATTCGTCACCGGCACCTCCGCTGTTGGAATCGCATAAAGCCCATCCTCCGGCATCGTATACATATCCTCCGCAAACTTCGGCAGTTGCCCGGTTCCCGTCATCGTCGGTGCATTACAGAAAAACGGCGGCGCCACCTCCACATAGCCATGCTCCTCCGTATGCAGGTCGAGCATAAACTGAATCAGCGCCCGCTCCAGCCGCGCACCCGCACCCGTAAACAGCGGAAAGCCCGAACCCGACAGCTTCGCGCCCCGCTCCAGATCAAACAGTCCCAGCGCCTCGCCCAGATCCCAATGCGCCTGCGGCTCAAAATCAAACGTCCGCGCCTCTCCATGCGAACGAATCACCGGATTATCCCCCTCATCCCGCCCCACTGGCGTCTCAGCGGACGGCATATTCGGAATATACAACAACTGCTCACGGATCGACCCCTCCAGCTCACGCAACGTCTCGTCCAGCGCCGAAATCCGATCCCCGATCGTCCGCACCTCAGCCTTCACAGCCTCCGCATCGCCCCCCGCCTTCATCACTTCACCGATCTTCTTCGATGTCGCATTCCGCTCCGCCTTCAGCGCCTCCGCCTCCGTCAGCAACTCCCGTCGCTTTGCATCCAGCTCCAGCAGCCCCGCCACATCCACCGCCGCACCACGGTTCTCCATCGCCGACTCAACCGCCGCCTGATTATCCCGTATAAATCGTATGTCCAGCATTACTACCCCCAATCAAAAAAGGAGCCGAATCTTTAAGGATTCAGCTCCATTTGAAAAGCCGGAAAACAACTTAGCATACGCTTATCTTACCGCAACCGTTCCAGCTTCATCGGGTAGGCACCCCCCGCATTCCACTGCACCACAAAGATATTGCCCTGCCGATCTACACAGAGATCATGCACATGTCTGAAAAGCGGCTCGGTCTGGTATACCGGTTGCAACCCCCCCCATTTATACCGCGGCTCCGTACCGCCCGGACAGGATACCACTCGATTGTTTTTATCCAACACCAGCACAAATCCCGAGTTCTGCAACCGCTTGCCTGTGCCTTCACTTTTAGACCAGCAGGCGCCCACATACAGCTCCTCCCCGTGCACCACCGCCTGCCCACAGAAAGCGCCAGGCAAATCAATATTCTCGACAAACTCACCCTCGAGCGTGAACACCTTTAGCTTATTCTCGTTCCGTGAACTAACCAGTAGAAGCGGCTCTGCCGGATTACGCAGATCAATCGAAATCCCGTGTGAGTTTTTCAAGCGCGCCTCTGGATTCGGATCTTCCGCCCCGCCAAACTTACGAATAAACCGACCGTGCCGATCATACTGCAACACCCACTGCGAACCGTAACCGTCTGCCACATAGATATCTCCGTTCAGCGCTACCACCGCATCAAAACTGATCGGCGTCGAAGCCGACACCAAACCCACCCAACCAAGTGCTATGAATAAACTTGCTCTCATCCCATTCCCTTATCATCGCCCGCAACCGGCACCCCCCTCAAAAGTGCTCCAGTTGCTTCTTCGCTTTTCAAAACTACCGTCGCTCTATAAAGTACGGTAATGAGCAAACTTCCTACCATAAGCCTTTTGGATGATCAGGTCATCAACAAGATTGCCGCCGGTGAAGTCGTCGAACGTCCCGCCTCCGTCGTAAAAGAGTGCTTCGAAAACGCCATCGATGCCGGTAGCACCCTCATCGAAGTACAGATCGAACGCGGCGGCTCCCGCGCCATCACCCTCATCGACAACGGACATGGCATGACCCGCGACCAAGCCCTGCTCAGCCTCGAACGACACGCCACCAGTAAAATTAAAAACGAAGCCGACATCGAACGCATCGCCACCCTCGGCTTTCGCGGCGAAGCCCTCGCCGCCATCTCCTCCATCTCCCGCTTCACCCTCACCACCCGCCCCGCCCACCAACTCGAAGGAACCCGCATCCGCATCGAAGGCGGAAAGATTCTCTCCTGCGAAGAAGCCGGCTGCCCCGTCGGCACCCAGATCGAAATACGCGATCTCTTCTACAACGTCCCCGCCCGCCGCAAATTTCTCCGCGCCGAACAGACCGAGCTAAACCACATACGCCAATGCATCCTCATCAACGCCCTCGCCCACCCCACCGTCGGCATACGCCTCACCGCCGACAGCCGTCCTCTCTACCAGCTCCACGCCGCCGGCTCCCTCGCCGACCGCATCAGCGCCCTCTACCAACCCGCCTTTCTCCATCAGCTCCGCCCCATTCAATTTACACGAGGCGACATCACCCTCACTGGCTTCACCGGTCTCCCCCAAACCGGACGCAAAGACCGCACCGACCAATTCATCTTCGTCAACCAGCGCCCCGCCGCCGCCCCCGTCATCTACCACGCCGTCAACGAAGTCTACCACCCCCTCATCGGACGCGGCCGCTACCCCGCCCTCTTCCTCTTCATCCAACTCCCCCCCGAAGCCGTCGACGTCAACGTCCACCCCGCCAAAAAAGAAGTCCGCTTCCGCCACCCCAGCCCCCTACGCGACACCCTCATTCAAGGTCTCCAACTCGCCCTCAAGGCAACGCCAACCCCCGCCGACGAGCCCACCGCAGCCCCCACGCAACCCAACTCCCCAACAACCCCGCCCCCCCAAGCCACCCCCCCACAGCGCGAAAAACAGCAGCGCTGGGAACCCTTTCTCGTCCGCCCCGAAACCATCGGCAAACCCACAACCAAAGAGCCCGCTCCACCCCACCAACCAACATCTGATACAAAACCCTCACCGACCCCTAAGCCCTTTCCACCCGAACAAAAACCACAAGCCCCCTGGGGCTGGAGCCGAGTCGTCGGACAGCTCGGCGGTTCCTACATCGTCCTCGAAACCAACGAAGGCTTCGCCCTCATGGAACCCCGCGCCGCCCACGAACGCGTCCTCTACGAAAAATGTATGCACGCCTTTCAGCACGCAACCATCCCCCAGCAACAACTCCTCACACCCGAAACCATCACCCTCCCCCCCGCCGATGCCAACCGTCTTCAAGAAGCCCTTCCCCTCATGGAAGAGCTCGGCTTTAGCATCAGCTCCTTCGGTGGCGACGCCTTCCTTGTCGACGCCCTCCCCATCTGGGTTCAGCACCAGCCCATTGAACCGCTCCTACTCGAAACCGCCCGCGCCCTTGCCGAAGGCGGTCGCCAAAGCGCCACCCGCGAAGCCTTCGCCGACACCCTCATCAAAACCGCCTGCGCCGGCGCCGTCCGCACCTCAGACACCCTCACCGACGAAGCCATTGAAAAATTAGTAGAAGATCTTGCCCGCACCGAAATGCCCTACACCTCCCCCCGCGGTCGCCCAACCCTCATCTTCACCAGCTATACCGAGCTCGAACGCTCCTTCAAAAAAAATTAATCAGCCCGATCCCAGCTTACCCAAACTTGGCGCAATCGGATACCGATGCTGCCCCCGCTCCATCAACTCCGCCACATGCGCCCGCGCCCGCTCATACCGCTCCCGCTCACTCGCCTCAAGCGACCCCTCATTCTCCGCCTTCAACACCGCAAAAGAATCCTCCGCCAACGCCAACGTAGAGCGCAACGCCCGCACCAACTCGGCTGCCCGCCGCTGATACTCCTCCGCCTGTAGCCCAATCGTCGCCTGATTCGACCCCAAAAAATTAAACGACCGATCCTTCAGTACCAAATTCCGCAACTCCAACATCGCAAGCACCGCTTTCACGCTCCCCGTCAGCAACGCCACAAACCGCGCAAACTCCTCATCCGCCCGACTCGCCTCCCGGCTCCGCACACAAAACCGCGCATGCAACCGCGCCACCCGCAACAAAAACAGCACGTCCCTATACGCAGACTCCTCCGCGTCCCCCTCGGCACCAGACAGCGGCAATTTAAACGCCGCCAACACCGCCTCGAAATACCCATCCCGACGCGCCAGATGAACCGCCCGGTTCTGCCTAAAATGGTTGATCGACGACATAAGCCAAAGTTACCCCAACCGCCCCCATAACCGAAGAAAAAACTTTAACCGCACCCCTTTTCATTTTTGCCGCAACCCGTATCATCACCCCATGCAACGACAACCCCAACCCCCCGACTGCTGGCACTATCAACTCCCCGGCGGCTTCACCGCCCTTGCCGGCAAAACCGACGCCGACAACGACCGGCTCTCCCTCAAAATCGCCAACCCCAACGACCACTGGTTTCATCTCTCCGGCCAGCCCGGCAGTCACGTCATCCTCCAGCACCCCGAGCAAACTCCCCCCGATCGCGCCACCCTCCGCGCCACCGCAGCCATCGCCGCCTGGCACTCCAAAGCCCGCCACGCCACCAAAGCCACCATTCACTACACCCGCGCCAAATACGTCACCAAACCCCGCGGCGCCAAGCCCGGCACCGTCCAGATCAAAAACGCCAAAACCCTCAACGTCGTCCCCGCCCTACCAACAGAACCCCCCAACGCCTAAACCAGAATTCCGCCCATGCCGCATCCTCACCGCAATCCAACTAGATCGATGGCTAGCTCCTGCCTTTACGGAGGAGCATGGTTACGATGTACTAATCTGCGCAGCAGCGCCCTGCTGGATTAATCTTCTAGCGGCGAAAAATCGTCCTTGCCAACGCCGCACTCTGGGCACTCCCAATCGTCTGGAATATCTTCAAACTCTGTGCCGGGTGCAATCCCGCTGTGCGGGTCGCCTACTGCTGGGTCATACACCCAGCCACACACATCGCATATCCACCGTACTTTTTTTTCTGACATACCTCTCCCCTACGCACCCAACGCTTCGGCGATCGCATCGCACACATACTCAATGTTTGCGGTTGTTAAGCCCGCCACATTAATGCGTCCGCCTTTGACGATATAGATGCTTTTCTCTTCGCGCAACCACGCCACCACTTCATCTGAAAGCCCACTGAACGAGAACATACCGCGCTGCTCGACAATAAACGAAAAGTCCTGCGCCACACCGCGCTGCTTCAGCCCATCTACAAACGCCGAGCGCATCGCTTTGATCCGCTCGCGCATGCCGGCTACCTCTTCGATCCACTCCGCATAGAGCGCCTCGTCCGTCAGCACCGTCCGCGCCGCCAGCCCACCGTGCGCCGGGGGGTTTGAATAGTTCACGCGGATAATCTTCTTCACATGGCTCATCGCTACTGCTGACTCCTCCGCGCTCGGGCTCACAATCGTCAAGGCACCCGTCCGTTCATTGTAGAGCGCAAAGTTCTTCGAGAAACTACTCGCGACGACAAAGTCCATCCCCGTTGCCGCAAACTTCTCCACCGCCGCGCGGTCAGCTTCCATGCTGTCGCCGAAACCCTGATAGGCAAAATCGAGGAACGGCAGCCAACCGGCTTCGGTAGCGACCTGCACAACCTGCTCCCATTGGGACTCGCTCAAATCCACGCCCGTTGGGTTATGGCAGCAAACGTGCAGCAGCACAACATCACCCGCCGGCACCTGTTTGAGAGCCGCTAGCATCGCATCGAAATCCACCCCTTTAGTCGCCTTATCATAGTACGGATAGTCTTCAATCGCATAACCCGCCGCCGTGAAGATCCCTTTGTGATTTGCCCACGTCGGCGTGCTCACCCAGATCTTCGCCTCCGGCTTAAACTTTTTAATTAGATCCGCACCTACCCGCAGGCCGCCAGTACCACCCGGCGAATGAATCGTCGCCGCACGTTTCGATTGAATTACTTCACTGCCCGCCCCAAACAAAAGCTTCTGAACACCTGAACCATACGCCGCATCGCCCGGAATCGGCAAGTAACCTTTGGTCGCTTGCTCTTCCACCATGCGCCGTTCCGCCTGCTTGATGCAGTTCAGAATCGGTGTGGCACCCTGATCGTCTTTATACACGCCTACACCTAAATTAACCTTCAGCGGATTCTCGTCTTTTTTGAATGCCTCCGTTAGCCCCAGAATTGCATCCGCCGGTGCCGCCTCAATCTCTTTCCACATACTTATTCTTCCTCTCTGATCCATTCGCAGCCAAACGACTGCGAAACTTTCTTTGACAACCGCATATAACTCACGTAAGCAAAACAGATACCTCGCTACTTCCTGCGGTACAACCTAGAACTCTCAAATTATGAACCCATCCCATCCAACCAAACCGCTTCCGGAAAAAGTAATTCGCCGACTTGAACAGATTCTTTTCGATCTTCTTCCCCAACTGAATCACGCCGTTCAAAACGGACGCCCCGCCGATGCGGAGCTCAATCAATGGCTGCGCACCCATCGCGAACTTGGCTCGCGTGACCGCCGCTTCCTTTCTCAAGCCGTCTTCCGGCACTATCGCTGGTATGGCTGGAC
>CAXGYR010000057.1:0-8917 GCA_964014015.1 uncultured Kiritimatiellaceae bacterium | reverse complement strand
CCCACCGTCACAAATTTTGTCCCCGGCGACACCGGTAAAAACCACCCCCGCGGAACCAGCGCCTCCAGAATCTCCGCTAATAGCACCCCCGCCTCACACGTCAACTCACCCGTCGCCTCATCAAACGCCAGAAACGAAGCAAACTTCCGCGTCATAACCACCCGCTTCTGTAAAGACGCATCCCCATAGCTACGCCCATTCCCGTGCGCAATAATTTCCCCCGGCTCTGAAAGCACCGACGCCAGCTCCTCCGTCCGCTCGAACGAATGCGCTTCCGCCTCCACTACCGGATAATTGCCCCAATCTGCTAATCGCTGCTTCTGCATTCCATTTCCCGCTTGCTCAAAACTCGGAACGAATATACATAGAATTCATGTCAAAGGTAGAGATCAATTGCACCAATTGCGGAGCCCAAAGTCTGCTCCAGCGCGAACCCATCTACGAAGGTCTCTCCAAAACTGGCGAAAAACTCACCTGCACCGCCTGCGGTTTTCACTACCCCACCCTCGACGCCGTCCCCTTCCAACACACCGCGCCAGAAAAAAGTATCTTTACCGATGCCGACCGCTCCGCCAAACCCGAACTATTTAAAGAGAACGAAGCCGCCGCCCTCTGCCGCCACTGCGCAAATTACATCGTAAACCCCTTCACCCAATTCTGCTCCATCCACAAAAAAGAGGTCCAAGCGACTGATAGCTGTCCGCAATTCAGCCCTATTGGCAACGATAACTCCGAAAACCCGACTCTTTAATCCGTCGGATCAACCAAGCCGCTCGGCGGCTCATCCAGCTCCACCTGCTCAATCTTCGTAAAGCGGCTCGTGATTTTCTTGGCGGACGTATGCACCTCACCCACATCTTTATTTGCCAAATCAATGTGCTTCGCCAGCTTATCCATCCGCTGTTGAAAACGACCAAAATCGCCCGAAAGCGCCACCAAATGATCCTGAATAATATGAACCTGTTTCCGCGTTGCCGCATCCTTTAGCACCGCCCGCGCCGTCGTCAGCACCGCCATCATCGTCGTCGGCGAGGCCAGCCACACCCGTGCCTTATGTGATACTTCCACCAAATCCGGAAATCGCGCATGAATCTCTGCAAACACCGCCTCCGCAGGAATAAACATCACCGCCCCCTCCGCCGTCGTTCCCGAGATAATATATTTCTCCGCAATATCTTTAATGTGCTTCTTAATATCTATCCGAAACTGTGTCTCCGCCTGCTTCCGTTCCGCCTCCCCCAGCTCCCCATCGACCATTCGCTGATAACTCTCCAGCGGAAACTTTGAATCCACACACAACGTGCCCGTTGGTTCCGGCATAAACAGAACACAGTCTGCCCGCACCCCGTTCTCAAACGTATGCTGCTCAGCATAACTATTTGGAGGCATCATATTCTTCACCAGCCCAATCAGCTGCACCTCTCCAAATGCCCCCCGCGACCGCTTATCCGCCAAAATCTCATTCAACGAACCGACGCTGCCCGATAGCTCCGAAATCTGCGCCTGCGCCTTATCGATCTCCGCCAGTCGCTTAATCACATCCCCAAAAACCGTATTCGTCTTCTCAAACCCCTTTTCCAGCCGCTCCTCCACCCGACCGCTGATCTCCCCAAGCCGCCGCTCATTGCTCTCCACTAGCTCCTTGAACCGCTCTCCCAACTGCCGACCGCTCCGCTCCAACGACTCATCCACCCGCTGACGAACCTTATCCACATCCTCACGCAACTCCTTCTCGAGCAGGCGCATAATCTCCTCCACCCGCTCCAGCTCACGCGACCGCTGCTCGCCCTGCATCTGATCCCGCGACTGCAACCGCATTACACCCGCCCAGACCATTCCCACCAAAACGACCAACACCACCATTAAAATAATGACAACTATCTGCATGGTTTTTTATGTAACACAACGCCGAAACAAAGACGAACCCTAATCAACTGCCAAGCCAAGCCCGCCTCAGCGAGGCTCAAACCAGCCGGCCGCTCAACGAAAGCTCAGAAGCCGATGTAATCTCAACTTCCTGAAAAGAACCCACCACATCCGCCGAAGCCTCCACCACCCGCACCGGAAGCTTACCCTCCGTGCGTGCAGCAACAGCGCCTTCTTTCCGCGGATCGACTCGCTCGACCAGCACCTTCATCCGCTCTCCCACCAACGCCTCGTTATGCAACAACGAGGTTCGCTTCAGCACCTCCGTCAAGCGCGCCAGCCGCTCGCTCTTCTGCTCGTGCGTCACATCGTCGTCCCACCGCGCAGAACGAGCACCAATCCGCGGCGAATATTTTGCTATATACGCCATATTAAACTGCACATCGAGCATCACCTCCGCCGTCCGTGCCAACTGCTCATCGCTCTCCCCACAAAAACCAACAATGATATCCGTAAAAATCGTCGCGCTCGGCAACAGCTCCCGAATATTCCCAATCACATCCATGTACGCTGCCACATCATGGTTTCGGTTCATACGTCGCAACAACTTATCATCCCCACTCTGCAGCGGTAGATGAATCTGCTTCGCCAAACAAGGATAAGCCGCAATCGCCTCCAGCACATCCCGCCCCATATCGCGCGGATGCGGCGACGTGAAATAGACCCAAAAATCTTTACCACTTCGATTACCAATCTCACCCACCTCGCGTAGCAACGCCGCAAACGAAAGCTCCTCACCTGCACGGTCCAATCCATACGAATTCACATTCTGACCCAGCAACGTAATCGACTTAACATCCTCTGCCACCAGACGCTCCACCTCTCGCAACACCTCTTCGCTAGACCGCGATACCTCACGACCTCGGGTCAACGGAACCGCACAAAACGAACAAAATTTATCGCACCCATTCTGAATCGGAACAAACGCTTCAAACGGCTTGCTGTAACTTGGCTTCACCTGCCAGAAATCCGTCAGATCATCCGTCCGCTCAATTGTCTCCATCGGATGCCGAGCAGAAAGCTCCGTTGCCACCCCGCACTGACGCAACATCTCCGGCAACTCCGTTAGCTGATTCATCCGGAACAACAGATCAAACAGCGAAAGAAACTTCTCCTCATCTGCCGGCAATATGCAGCCCGATACAAACGTCACCAGCGGCCGTTTCTGCTTCCACTGATTCCACTTGTGAATCTTGCTGTAGACCTTATCGATTGCTTTCTGCCGAACCGAGCAAGCCACCACACCGATCAGCGAGGCTTCCTCTTCCCGATCGGTCATCTCAAAACCGACACTCTCGATCACACTCCGGATCCGCTCTGAATCCGACTGGTTCATTTGGCAACCTAGTGTGACAACGCAGCACTTCATCGCCTAGAAATAAACCTCCGTGTGAATCTGCGTCGTCGGCAAACCCCGCTCTTGTAGCAGATCAAACACATCATAAATCATGTCGCAGTTACCGCACAGAAACGCATTCGTATCCGGCGTAAACTCAACCTCTTTCACATAATCCGTCACACGACCCCTGTAGTCGCCGCCATCCTCCCGTGACACGCAATGGAAATAGCGATCGCCATAAATCTCCTTCTCATACCCCTCGTTCAGATAACTTGTTCCATGAATCACCTGATAATTCAGCCCCTCATACGACTCAAGAAAACTTCTGTATGGTGAAATACCCGTTCCAGTGGCAATGAAAAGCAGCGGCTTATTCCGTATCTCCTCCACCAGCTTAAAGTGACCATACGGCCCACCGATCATCACCCGATCACCCGCCTTCAAATCAAACAACTGTTTCGAAACCAATCCATCCGACACACGGCGCAGCAACACCTCCAAATAAGGCTTGTTGTTGCCCGAATAGACCGAATAATCCCGAATCTCAGCATCCCCTTCCACACCAATTCGAACATACTGTCCCGGCTCAAAATCAATATCGCCTCGCTCCATCCGCAGCACAATAGTTTCTTCCGTTAACCGGCGAACCTCTTCCACACTGCCTACAAACCGAATTTTAGTCGATGTCAACATACCTATCACTCCTGTGGTTAATCACCCACACGCCCACATCCTGCAAGCGCGCTTTTCTACTCTTCCAACCTTCCAAAGTCAATCGCAACTCCAACGCCAAAACCTTGTAACCTTGCAACCTCTCAAACGAATCTTGCTTTACACAATATAGATCGTATCGTAAGCCGCTTCTTTACGGAGAAAAAACATCAGTCAGTCCAATATCCAGATACTATCCTACGTCAAACCCTATAAACGTGAGATCCTATATACCACCATCGCCGTTCTTGTAGCCGTCGGGATCAACCTCTACCTCCCCTATCTCATGCGCCTCATCATCGACGGGCTCACACAAAAAGAACTCCTTCACGCAGAACTCTATCAACTACTGTTGCAATACCTCCTCTTCGGCATCACCGCCGTCATTTTCTCCCGCCTCCTACGCAAAATTCCCCTTAAACTCTCCCACAAAGCCGAATACCACCTACGCAAAGACATATTCGCTCACCTCACCCGCCTCGAAAGCAGCTACTACCGCACCCAACGAACCGGCGACCTCATGACCCGCCTCTCCTCCGACATCAATATGGTCCGCGACGCCATCGGCCAAGGTCTTCTGCAAGGAATTCGAACCATCGTCGTCCTTTTCTCCGCCCTCATCGTCATGCTCCTCACCGATGTCCAACTTGCCCTCATCGTCTACGCACTCTACATCCCCATGGTTTTCATCTTCTTCCTCATTCTCCGTATCATGCGCCGCCGCCAAAAAGAGCTGCAGGAAAAAACTTCCGAACTCTCCAGTTTTGCTCAAGAGAGCTTCAGCGGCATCCGCTGCCTCAAAGGCTTCGCCCTCGAAGAACGCCGTAACCAGCAATTCAACACACTGAACCAAGGCCTCATCCGCAAAAACATGCTCATGCAAGCCACCCGCCAAAGCCTCTGGCCGTTCATGGCCTTCTGGTTCGGGGTGGGTATGATTCTCATCCTCAATGTAGGCGGCCGCCGCATTATTGCCGGTCAGCTAACCCTCGGCACGCTCACCCAATTCATCCAATACCTACTTTACATGCAGTGGCCCCTACTCGCCCTCTCCTGGACTTCCAGTCTCTACCAGCGCGGCGTCGTTAGCTGGGGCCGTGTCCGCGAAATGATGGAAGCCGAGCCCAACATAACCAACGCCCCCGAACCTCACACAGAACCCCTTCCGCATCACGACATCACCTTCCACAACGTCTCCCTACAACTTGACAACCGCCCCCTCATCCAGAACCTAAACCTCACCATCCCCACCGGCACCACCCTCGGCATCACCGGTCCCACCGGCTGCGGAAAATCCCTACTCGCCGCCCTCACCGCCCGCCTCGTCGATCCCACCGCAGGTCACATTACCCTAGGCGGTATTCCCCTACCCGAACTCCCGCTCGATACCATCCGCCAAAAAATCGGTTGCGCTCTACAAGAACCCATCCTCTTCTCCCGCACCCTCGAACACAACCTCGCCTTCGGCTTATCCCAACCCGACCCAGAGCGCGTCGCCTGGGCCACGCAAACCGCCCATCTCGACCAAGATATTCAGTGCTTTCCCGATCAACTCCAAACGCTTCTTGGTGAACGCGGCGTCACCCTATCCGGCGGCCAACGGCAACGCACCGCCATCGCCCGCGCCATCGCCCGCCAACCCGACATTCTCATTCTCGACGACGTCCTCTCCGCTGTCGACACCCAAACCGAAGCCGCCATCATGCAAAAACTCAAACCCGTTATGGACGATCGCACCACCCTTTTCATCAGCCACCGCATCTCCACACTCCAATACGCCGACACCATCATCGTCATCGAAAACGGACAAATCACCCAACAAGGCACCCACCACGAGCTCCTCCAACAACCCGGCTACTACGCCGAACTCCACACCCAGCAAAACCTCAAACAACAACTCGAGCAGAACCCATGACCCTCACCCGCCAACTCCTCACCTACATAAAACCCTACCGCCTCTGGCTCACCGGCGCCTTCATCCTGATCCTATCCACCTCCCTCGCCATCAACTACCTACCCCTCATCATCCAGCGCATCACCGACGACTGCCTCATGCAAACCGAACAACCCATCCCCCCCCGCCTCGAACTCCTCGGGCAGCTCAGCCTCCTCTACGTCCTCATCGCCGGTCTCGGGCACCTCGTCCGCTACCTACAAGGCCTTCTCACCGCCTATATCGGACAACGCATCATCTACGATCTCCGTCTTGCCGTCTTCCGTAAAGTCCTCACCATGCACCAAGCCTACTTCGACCGCACACCCGTCGGCACCCTCATGACTCGCGTAACCTCCGATATCGAACGCCTCCAAAATTTTGTCACCGACGGTGTTGTCGGCACACTCGCCGACCTCTTCATGCTTCTTGGCATCATGGGCTACATGCTCTACATCTCGCCCCCGCTCGCCGGCACACTCTTTCTCACCCTTCCGCTACTCTACACTCTCCTCGTATATATCAACCGCAACCTACGCAACGCCAACCGCGATATCCGCGACCGCCAAGCCGCCCAAAACGCCTACCTTCAAGAGAGCCTTACCGGCATGAGCACCATCCAACTCTTCAACCGCCAAAACACCGCCATCGAAGACTTCGACCAAAAACACACCCAACTACGTGCCGCCTACTTTCAAGAAGTCCGCTGGTTCTCCCTCTCCTTCCCCGCCGTCGAAGGTGCCCAAGCCCTCGCCTCCCTACTCATCCTCGGCGTCGGCGGCATCCTCCTTCTCAACGGCTCCTCCTTCATCACCCTCGGTATCTTCGTCGCCTTCCTCGCCTACGTCCGTGACTTCTTCCGTCCCCTCAGCTCCCTCTCCGAAAAAGCCAGCTCCTTCCAAGTCGCCCTCGCCTCCATCGAACGCGTATTTAACCTACTCAACCGCCAGCCCGACATTCAAAATCCACCCACCCCCATCATTCCCCCCAAACTCAACGGAACCATCGAATTCAAAAACGTCTGGTTCGCCTACGAAGACGATAACTGGGTCATCAAAGATCTCTCCTTCCGCGTCGAGCCCGGGCAATCCCTCGCCATCGTCGGTGCTACCGGCGCCGGCAAAAGCACCATCATTAATCTCATCGGTCGCTTCTACGACATCCAACGCGGAACCATCACCATCGACGGTATCAACATTCAAGAATTCGACCAAACCGACCTACGCCGCCGCCTCGGCTACGTCTTTCAAGACCCCTTCCTCTTCGCCGGCACCGTGCAAGACAACATCAGTCTCCACAACCCCGACCTCACCCAGTCCCAAATTGAACAAGCCGCTCAAACCGTCAACGCCGACCCCTTCATTCAGCAACTTCCACAAGCCTACGCAAGCCAACTCAACGAACGCGGCGAAGGCCTCTCACTCGGTCAAAAACAGCTCCTCGTCATGGCCCGCACCTTCGCCCAGAACCCCGAACTGCTCTTCGTACTCGACGAAGCCACCGCCAGCATCGACACCGCGACCGAACTCCTCATTCAAGACGCCCTCGCCAAACTCATGAACAACCGCACCAGCATCGTCATCGCCCACCGACTCTCCACCATCCGCCACGCCGACCACATCCTCGTCATGCGTCACGGCGAACTCATCGACTCCGGCACCCACGACCAACTTATCAGCCGCGACGGCTACTACAGTCAGCTATGCCAGCTCATGCAGCACAGCCACGCAACCACCGAATAATCACTCCCCGATAATTTTTACCAGCACCCGCTTCTTCCGCAAGCCGTCCAGTTCATAGTAGAAAATCTGCTCCCACGGTCCAAAATCAAGCCGACCATCCGTGATCGCCACCACCACTTCACGCCCCATGATCGTCCGCTTTAAATGCGCATCCGCATTATCCTCGTACCCATTATGCTCATACTGATCATACGGCTTCTCCGGTGCCAATTTCTCCAACCAGCGCTCATAATCCCGATGCAACCCACTCTCATTATCGTTAATAAAAACCGACGCCGAAATATGCATCGCATTAACCAAGCAAAGCCCCTCCCGAATCCCCGACTCCGCCAAACAAGCTTCCACCTCCGGCGTAATATGAATAATCTGCCGACGCTGCGGTGCCTCAAACCAAAGCTCCTTGCGAAAACTCTTCATGCCTAGACCTCCAGCGGAACCAGCACCTCATTCAAATACAGCTGCCGCATCAACTCACAATCCAACCGATGCCCCGCCTTATACGACGTAATATGCCCCACAAACTGCCCATTCGGGATCAACGCAATCGCCGCCAACAAATCCAAGACCGACCGATGCCATACCGCTTCCAACGCCTTCCCCTCATGCACTAGCCGCGGCTCGTTCATATATTTATTCCGCCCCGCAATCAGCACATTATTCGATGTATATCCCAAATTCCGCACATCCGCGAACAACCGCCCAATCGTCCGACAATAGAGCACCTTCGCCCACGACGTATTCGTCCGCGCCACCGATGCCATCCGCATCAACTCCTCGCAAACCGGAAACACAATTCGCTGCTGCCCAATATGCGTCTTAAAATTAATCGCACAATCAATTGTCAACTGCGGATTATCCGGATCCAGCGGCGGCGCCAACGTCACAAAATCACCATACGTTCCCCCCACCGAAACCGCATGCGGAACCGTATAATACGACACCGGAACGTCGCTCTCAACCCGCCCGCATCGATCCAGCGCCTCCACCACATCCAGACTCCCCTGGTCAAATAGCGGCGGATCCCCCGACTCCAACTTAATCACCAAATTATCCACCCCCATCCCCATCCGCAGACAGATTAAATGCTCCACCATCCGCACATAATTATGCGGACTACCGCTCCGCAGCACAATATTGCTCACAATCTGCCCCGTCGTCCACACATTCGCAATCCCCACCCGAATCGGCAACGAACCCGGCAGATCCGCCCGATCCAACCACCAACCCTCCAACGTCGTCGGCTCCAACGTAATCGACCGCGTCGCC
>CAXGYR010000056.1:0-8942 GCA_964014015.1 uncultured Kiritimatiellaceae bacterium | reverse complement strand
ATCTAAACGCGTTTCGTTATTAAATGAACTCGGCCGTTCATAAATTTCCAACGCCCGCGACCACATCCCCTCCGCCATCCATACATCCGCCGACCGCAACAAAGCATCCACCGCCATTGAACTACCCGCATACTCCTCAGCCACGACTGCAAACTGCTCCAGCGCCGCCTCCCGTCGACCAATCCGCGCAAGCGTCAATCCCAACTGATAGATACCCCGTGCCCGCTCCCCATGTTCTGGAAACCACTCCAGAAAATTTGTATACAACGCCCCCGCCCTCTCAAACCGCTCCGCCTCATAGAACGCATCCGCTCCTCGAAACATCGCATCTGCACGCAACGCATCATCCCCTGCAAAACCAAGCACCCGTTCAAATAAAAAGCCCGCCTCCTCACTACGGCTCATGGCACTCAAACATCTGCCTCGTCCATAATACGCTCGCGACAACTGTCGTTCATCATCACTCACTTCCAACACCGACTGAAACAGCTGTTCCGCCCGCTCAAACATCTGCATCCCCATCAACAACTCCGCCCGACGCAACTGCAACCGCAACGCCCACGACCGACTCGTCACCTCCGTCTGAGCCCCCTCAATCCAAGCCAACGCCCGATCCAGATCCCCAGCTGTCTCATACAAACCCGCCAACCTTACCCGCAACGTTACCCGCTCCAGCGGCTCTTCAACCCAAGCAATAGCCCTCTCCAAAAACCCAGCCGCAACTAACAACTCTCCTGCTGCAACCTCCAGATCAACCAACCTATCCACGGCACGTAATCGCAACGAAACCTCCACCTCTGGATCATCTAAAAGCCTACTCAACCGCTCCCGCGCCCCCGCCACATCCTCAGAAACCAACCACTCAGCCACCACCAATTCCGCCCGTTTTTTCAAAGCCCCCGAAGTCTTCTCCTCCACATCCAGCATCTGCTGCAGTGCCTCCTCCTCTCGTCCCTGCGCCCTCACCGCCAGTGCCATTTCAAAACGGTTTTCCCATACATCCGGATGCGCCCCAAACATCGCATCAAAACGCAGCATAGCCCCCTCAGCCTCTCCGAGCCTATCCATTTCCAATAACAGCCGGCTCCGCAACCGCAACCGCTCCGCACCCATTCCATCCATCTGCGGATCCAATCCCAGCACCCTCAACGCCTGCGAACTATCCTCCAAGCCCACCCAAGCCCGCGCCACCCAATACAACAACCGTCCATCTCGCTCCGGCGCCTCAATCTCCTCAATCAACGCCTCAAAACCTCCCTGGCCCCACAGCGCATGCGCCAACAATACCGCCCACTCCACATCCTCTTCCCCCTGCAGCGCATCCGCCTCACGAATACGCCTCTCCGCCAGCTCATAAAAACCATCCTCCAGAGCTGCCATTACTGCCTGCCGGTTCACCCCCATTTCCGCCGCCGTAATCTCCCCACAAAAAACAAGACCACCGCAGAGCAGCATACCCCTTATCAAAACCACGTTGAAACGCTTCATCATCCTCAGAGTATTCCCCAACCGCTTAAAATTTAAAGCCAATTATACCGCCATTCCCCACAAACAATATTGCCAACCAACACCGCATCCTCTAGACATGTCACATGGAGATTCATTCAACAACCCGCCGCACTTTTAACATAGTAAGCGCCATCACCGGGTTCACACTGCTTACCATCTCACCCACCTCGAAACGAACGCCATCATCCACCAAAAACGCACCCCTCAGCCCACATGCTCTCTCAACCGCACAACCCCACACATCACTGCCCGGCAACCCCATGCCCTATATTCTTTCCCTGCAAACCACACCTCAGGCATAACCCAACTTCTTCAATATCCAAAAATTCTTCCGCCAGTTCTTCTCCACCTTCACCATAAGTTTTAACCCAATTCTCACGCCATACATCTCAAACAACTCCCGCTCAGCCTCCTCCCGCACTTTTTTAATCAACCGACCCTTCTCCCCAATCACAATTCCCTTCTGCGAATGACGCTCCACCAGTACCGATGCCTCTACCCGCCACCGCTTCTCCCCCTCCTCAATTGACTCCACCCAAACTGCCACCGCATGTGGCAGCTCCTGATGCAACCGATTAAACAACTTCTCACGAATCACATCCGCCATATTCAACTTACGCGGATAATCCGTCAGCACATCCTCCGGAAACAGCGCCGGCCCCTCCGGCATCACCCCACGCAACCCATCAATCAATGCCCGCACCCCATCACCCTTCAACGCCGAAAAAGAGATCCAATTCGGCTTCAGCTCACTCTCCTTCTCCGCCGCCACCTGCTTCCACATCTCCCGATACGCCCCATGAAACGCCCCACCCACATCCGCCTTATTCAACCCAAAGAAAACCGGCACCTCCATCCGAGCCAACCGTCGAAACCACCCCTCATCCACCTGCGCCGGTGCCACCGAACCATCCAGCACCAGCAATACCGCATCCACCCCCTCCGCCGCCGACCGCGCCGCCTTATTCATATTTTTTCCCAACTCCCCCTCCGCCTTATGCACCCCCGGCGTATCCAAAAAAACCAGCTGCCCCTCCGGTTCACTCAAAATCACCCGAATCACATTGCGCGTCGTCTGCACCCGATCGCTCACAATGCTCACCTTCTCCCCCACCATCCCATTCAACAAGGTCGACTTCCCCACATTGGTCTGCCCCACAATCGCCACCAAACCAGCCCGAAATCCTGCCACACTATCCATATCTTCTGCACTCATTCCTATACCCTACCACACCCCCACCCCAACGGAAAATAGTTGCCCACACTCTTTTCAATATTGCCACATGCCCTTACCTCTCCTACTATCTCACGAATGATCACTCGATACTTACCCCTAACCATATTGCTTCAGGTTGCAGCCCAAACGTTTTATGTTCACGCCCAATCCCTCCAACCCGCCACCTCCCAAACCATTCCCATCGACGGCTACGCCGCCAAAGTCAACGACACCATCATCACCCGCAGCGACGTCCGATCCGCCATGGCCCCCATACTCCCCCAACTCTACCGCCGCTACCAAGGAGCCCAACTCGAACAACAACTCGAAAACACCTATCAGAAAACCCGCGAACAACTCATCGAACAAGCCCTCATATACGCCGCCTTTGAAGCCCGCGGCGGCGAAATCCCCGATCACTACGTCCAATCCGAAATTGATCGCACCATCCGCAACCGCTTTCAAGGCGACCGCGCCAAATTTGAAGAAACCCTAGCCTCCGAAAAAATAACCTATCAAGAATACCTCGAAAAAACCCGCCGTAACATCAGCACCACCATGCTCATGAACGAAGAGATCAATCGCCGCGCCCGCATCAACCCCGAAACCATCCGCAACGCCTACGAAGCAAACCGCCACGAATACCTCATCCCCGAAAAAATAAAACACAGCATTCTACTCCTCCATCACGGTAGCACCCCCCAAGAACGAGAACTCAAACAAGTCACCGCCGACCGTATTCTCCAGCGCCTCCAAGCCGGCGAAGACTTCAACACCCTCGCCCAAGAATATTCCGAAGGCGCCCGCGCCGACCAAGGCGGCGCCTTTCCCTGGCTACAACTCAAAGATATCGACGACACCCTCCACAGCCACCTAAACCGCCTCAACGTCGGCGAACACAGTCCCATCATCGAAAACGATAACCGCTTTCTCATACTCAAAGTAGACGCCCGCCGCAACGCCGCCTACCAACCGTTCTACGAAGTCCGCGACACCATCAAAAAAGAACTCACCACCGCCGAGCGCGACCGCCTCTATACCCGCTGGATCGAACGCCTCAAAAAAGAGCACTACGTCCAACGCTACGACTGATTCGGCGGATCCACCCGCCCCCGCAGCCGCTTTTGCTCCCCCCGCCGCGCCTTCCCCTCCAGCATCCGCGCCTTCGCCCGCCGCGAACGCCGTCGCTTCTGCCGCCGAATCCGCTCCATCTCCTGCTGCCGCTTACTAAACGCCCCCTCCCGCCGTTCCCGCACCCGCTCACACAACTCCCGCCGCGCCCAAAACCGATTATCCGCCTGCGACCGCGTCTTCTGACACCGAACTTCCAGCTCCCCATAAATCAACTGAACACACGAAGACGTCTTATTCATCTTCTGCCCCCCACGCCCAGAACCCCGAATAAAATGCTCCGCCACCGACGCCTCCTCAATCCCCAGCGCCTCCATCTCTTTTCGAAGTTGCTCCCATTTACCCGGTCCAATCATTCATCTTTTGTACGCCCACATAGCCCCCTTCGCAATTGATTAATCCATTCGCAACCCGCATATTCACAGCATGGCACCACCCTCAACCATCCTCAACCCCCAGGAAAAAACCCACCGCCTCGCCCAACGCGCCTGGTCCACCCCCACCATCACCATCCTCCTCACCAGCTGGCTGCTTCTCTACACCCTCGCCGCCGGAACCGGCCAATTCTTTTACGAAGAACAGCTTCCCCTCATCCGCCTCATCATCACCTACATCATATATATTCTCATCGGTATTCTCATCTACCACCTGCAACGCCAAAACCCCGACTCTATTCAACCCGCCCTTCAGAAAAACCAACTCTCCACCCTTCGCTGGACACCCCTCCTCTACCTCGGTCTACTACCCATCCTCTGGCTCGTCAGCCTTCTCAATCAGCAACTCTTCCAACACGTTTTCGACACCGAAATCGAACGCCAAAATATCACCCAACAAATGACGCAATGGCACAACCCCCTCCACCAGCTCTACATTCTCACCGCTATACTCATAGCCCCCCTCTACGAAGAGATCCTCTTCCGCGGCATCCTACTCCCAAAACTCATTCAAAAAACAAACCTCATTCACGCCTGCTGGATCAGCGCCACCCTCTTCGCCCTACTCCACTTTCACGCCCCCGCCCTGCTCCCCCTCTTCACCCTCTCCACCGCCCTCTCCATTCTCTACTGGTGGACCGGCTCCCTCTGGAACTGCATCGCCCTCCACATCCTCTTCAACACCGGCTCCATCCTAGTGCTACTATTGAGTAATGCTTAACGCAACTCCCCTGCCAGCGCCGCCAGCGCCGAGCCCACCGCCGGCGCATCTTCCACTTGCACCACCCGAAAATCACGTCCAAACGGTTCTAGTAACGCCCGCATAAAACTCTCTGTTTGCTCCGCCAAACTCGGTGTCCGGTAAAACGTAGACCCATCCGCACAGACACACACCGGCGCCGCTGAAACCCGCTCATCCGCCAACAGACCCGCCACCATATTCACCGCCGAAAACAGCGCCGCCCGTTCCACCAACGCCTCAAAAATAGCCAGCATCAACCGCTCATCCTCGCCCCGCAAACCCAATCCATCAACCGGTTCACCCCCCAACCGCAACGACAACGAAACCGTCTCCAACTGCTCCTGCTCCAACACCCACGCCTGTCCCGCATCCGACAACATACCCTCATCACCCGCCAGCCGCAGCGCCTCCAACGTCAACGAGCCTAGATACGCCCCCGCCACCGCCTTCTCAAAACGATACGCCCCCCCATTCACACTTCCCGCATCCAGCCGATCATCCACCATCGAAGGCGTCCACGACCCAAAGTTGCCCGACTCCATATTCACCACCGAGCCACCATGCACACACGCCGCATTCGTACCGGTCCCCAAAATAAAGCCCACAAACTGATCCGCCCCAAATGCCGTCCCCACCGAACAGCCCGCCAAAAGCGTCGCCGTCGTATCGTTCAACACCACCACCGACTTCTCTCCCGCGCCCGCTACCTGCAGCGCGTTCCGCAACCCCGCTCCCACACACGAGCCCACCATCTCCGAAATCTCAATCTCCTTCGTCCATCCCAACAACCGACCATCTCCATCCGGCAAAATCTCTGCCGGATATGAAAAACAGAAACCAATCCGCTCAAACCGATTCGCCAACGGTAGCAAGCCCTCACACACCGCCTCATAAAAAACGCTCGCCGACACCTCCCCGTTCCGACCCGGCATAGACCGCTTCTGCACCGCCTCAAACCGCACCGCACCCGATCCATCCAATACTGCAAGCCCTGTCCGCAGGTTCGTTCCACCCGCATCCACAAAAGCCACAGTTCCCTGCACAGCATTTCGCACCGGCATCAGATACGTCGGCAGCATCGCCAACGAACTACGCTCCCCCGCCAGCCCCAAGCGCATCTCCTCCCGAAATGCCTCCAACAAAGCCGCACCATCATACGCCTCAGCCGACAACCCTTTTTCAACTAGCCACGCTTCCCACATCTTACACCTCACTCATTATGATACGGATGCCCATCCAGCACCATCGCCGCCCGATACAACGCCTCCAGCAACACCACCCGCGCCACGCCCCCCGCCATCACCAAGCCCGATAACGACCACACCGCATCCGCCCGCGCCCGCACCGCCTCATCAAAACCATACGCACCGCCTACCATCACTAACAGCCGCTTTCTTCCCTGTAACAAACCCGTTCCCAACCGCGCATCACCTAACCAACTTACTACATCCTCCGTCGAAACAAGCTTTCCCCGCTCATCGCACACTACCAGAAAATCATCTTTCTCCACCTGCTTCAACAATGCAGCACCCTCTCGCATCCGCGCCTGTTTTTCCTCACCCGCCCGCACCTTCTCCGGACGATAGCGCATCACCTCCACCCGCGCAGCCCGCAGCCGCTCCTCATACACCTGTTCTCCCGCCTCCAACGCACGCGGTCGAATCCGACCCGGTAATCCCACCACCACCTTCATCTACCCATCCGCATTCCGTGCCGCCACCACAGACGCCACCTTATCCTCAATCGTCTGTACCCGATCCACCCGCGTACCCACCTTCACCGTCGTATGCACCCGCGGTGCACCCATGGCATGCACCCGCTCATGACACATCCGCACCGCCGCAAACACCTCATCCCACTCCCCCTCAACCGCCGTTCCATTCGGACCCGGCTCATGTTTCAATCCCGCCGCCTCCAACACCTCACCACACGCCGCCACATACCTCGAAAGCGAAACACCCACGCCAATTGGCACCACACACACATCCACAATCACCCGCATCTCAAGCCTCCTCAATCCATCAACAAATCCACGACCGCCGCAGGATCTTTCAAACCCAGTAACTGCTCCCGAACTGCCTTGTCCTTCAATCGCGAGCTAATCGAAGCCAATGCCCGCAAATACTCCGTATGCTGATCGCCCCGCGCTGCCAGCATACAGACAATCCGTACCGGCTCGCCATCCAACGAATCATAATCCGCAATCCCCTCCTCACACAATGCCACCGCCATTACCAGCTCACTCACCGCGTCACTCCGAAAATGGGGCACCCCAATACCAAAACCAATCCCCGTACTCATAATTTTTTCCCGCTCCAATATACCCCGCCGAAATGCATCCTCATTCCGTATCGCCGCACTACTAGCCAACTGCTTTACTAATGTTTTGAGCACCGATTCTTTCGATCCACCCTCAATCATCAGCACGCGATCCGCTGTTAACACCTGCGAAGCCCCTCCGCCCGAAGATCCACCCACATCCCCCTTCAATCGATCATTAACCCACTTCTCAATATCCGCACTCTTAAACCGCCACGTTGTTCCAATCTTCCCACCCGGCAGATCCCCCTTCTGCGCCCAATCATACACCGTACGCTCAGAAACCCGTAAATAGGCCGCCACTTCCTCAATCGTCATAATTTCATGCATATCTCATTTTCTCCGTAATAAAGCGTAATAATTGCCACTAAACCGCAATGATTTCAATCTATATCCAACCCGCATCCCGCACACCCCGAACCGAATTAAATAATCTAAATCGCTTCGCAGCCCGCAACTCCTCCACCGAAATCATCCCCTCAACCAGTTCACCACGCTCCAATAACACACCCCGCAACACGCCCCCCAACAATCCACACGAAACCGGCGGTGTCACCCACACCCCATCCCGCTCCACCGCCACATTAAAAATAGTTCCCTCCGTAATCTCCCCCCGCTCATTCCACAACACCACCTCATCGCAAGTAACCCGCTCCGCCTCTGCCGCCGCATACACCGCCCGGTGCGTCGTCTTATGATACAACCACCGACATCCCGAATCTACCGGAGCCGAAGCCAACCGCACCCGCAACGGTTCCCCCTCAACACCCATCGACAACAACGGCATCCTCTCCACCGAAAAAGCCCCCCCCTCATCGAGCATCAACCGCAACCGCAACGCACCCTCTCCCATCGCCGCTGCCCGTAAACACGCCGCCGCCTCCACACGATCAAAAGCCCTCCCAAAATAAGCCGCCGAAGCTTCCATCCGATTCAGATGCTCCTCCAACCACATCCACCCCCCCTCCGGCGTCCATCCCACCGTCTCCAACAAATCAAAAACAGGACGCTCTCCCAATAACACCTCCGCCTTCGCCAGCGTCTCCGCATACTCCGATGCCGCATCCGAATCCCACACAATCCCACCGCCCACGCCATACGTCAGCTCCCCCCTCACCTCATTCACCATCGCCGTCCGAATCGCCACATTAAACAACGCCTCACCCCCAGGCGTCCAATACCCCACCGCCCCCGTATACACCCCCCGCTCCTCCGACTCCAGCGCCCCGATCAACTCCATCGTCTTCACCTTCGGTGCCCCCGTAATCGACGCACACGGAAACAGCGCCTCAAAAACCTCTAACACCCCCGCAGAACAGCGACCCCGCACCGTCGACGTCATCTGCCACACCGTCGGATACCGCTCCAACGCAAAGGTATCCACCACCTCCACGCTCCCCCGCTCCGCCACCCGACCAATATCATTGCGAATCATATCCACAATCATAATATTCTCCGCCCGATCCTTCTCCGATCCCCGCAACGCCTCCGCTACCGCACCATCCTCCGCCACCGATCGTCCACGCCGCGCCGTCCCCTTCATCGGTCGCGACATCAACACACCCCCCCTCCAGATCGGAAGAGCGGTTCA
>CAXGYR010000055.1:0-9012 GCA_964014015.1 uncultured Kiritimatiellaceae bacterium | reverse complement strand
CGTGGCAGCAACGTCCCCGTCCGCATGGCGCCCCCCTACCACACCCACCCCACCTACATCGAACCCATCGCCGAAAAACTAAAAGAAAGCGATGAATACATCCTCTTCAGCTACCACGGAATCCCCGAACGCCATCTACGTAAAGCCGACCCCACTGGCAAACACTGCTTAAAATGTAACGACTGCTGCAACGTCCCAAACCCCGACGCTCACGCCGTCTGCTACCGCCAACAATGCTTCGCCACCACTCACGCCATCGTCAAAGCTGCCGGCCTCCCCGACGACCGCTGGACCGTCACCTTCCAATCCCGTCTCGGTGCCAACAAATTCAACGAATGGCTCAAACCCTACACCGATAAAACCCTACGCGCCATGCCTAGCAACGGCATCAAACGCCTCGCCGTCCTCTGCCCCGCCTTTTTCTGCGACTGCCTCGAAACCCTCGAAGAGATCGAAGAAGAAGGAAAAGAGATTTTCATGGAAGCCGGCGGCGAATCCTACCGCATGATTCCCTGCCTCAACCACAGCCCCCAAGGCATCCACTGCCTCGAAACCATCATGCACGACGCCGACCAATGGCCCGTCCAATAACCCTACGGAATCCGAACGCCCATACGGGTGAATTGCTGTACCGAATTCGTTGGAACCGATACCGTCATTGAGCCCGTATCGCCCATAAGCCACGCATTCGTCTCCACCCAGCTTCCCGCCACCAAATTAGTCCGAAACTGCACCTGATATTCGCGACTCGCTACGCTCGAAAACACCACCTCCGCCCCCGACGAACCATCCAATATCGTAAACACCGAACCCGCATCCGTTGGATCTGTATCCGCTACCCACTCCGCTACATTGCTTTGCCCATCTCCATCCGCATCCCCACTGGCCACCAAATCCGAACCCCCGCCATACACCTGTTCAAAATGATCCGGCATACCGTCATTGTCCGAATCCGTATTATTTAAAACATCACTTATCCAAGAACTGTATGAAGCAATATCCACCGCACCATTGCGTGTAAAACGAGTGGTAGAAGTCCCCTCTCGAAGTATCATACTTCCTCCCAATTTCCATACACCACCCTCCTTCAAAAACAAACCACACCCCGAATCGTAGACATTACAACCCGCCTCATAATTGGTGGGACTCTCACTAGATCGATCACGCGAAATCGAAATCTGAAACCCCAAACTCGATGCCTCAATCGGTTGCGTTGTTGGGTAAGTCTTTTTTTGATCAATTCGGTTTGTTCCCCACCGCTTCGTTGAGTGGGCTGTACCGGTCTCCGTAAAGTAAGCATCAAAAAACGTCGAGACCACATTCCCCTGTCGACCGTATCCCACTACAACCACCTCGGCTCCCACCACCGTCTCCACTGCCAGTGGATAAAACCCCGGAAACGCCCTGTCATACCGTACCAACGCCAAATCTGCCGTCGGATGAAACACCCGTTGCATCTGCGTATATGTCTCCCCACCAATCGACAACGCCCCACTGCCCCCATCATCCGCCACATGCGCCGCCGTCAACAGCCAATGCGAATCAACCGCCACCGACGAAGAACCCTTATATCGATAGACATAATCCCAATTAAAATCCGCATACGCCCCCACATTTGTTGGATTCGCCTCCGCTGTAACCAAATCATCCACCGCAATCGCACCCGCAAAAAAATTACAACTCATACTAACCATTAAAGCTATGTAATATCTTTTCATATGCAAAGAATGCTAATCCTTTCCCTTGTCCCTGTCGAGGCATGTCATTAATTTATTCGAATGAAGCACGATAATCTTTACCAACAACCTCAACCCACCATCGCCGATTTCCAGTTCGATGACTCCGTTGCCAACGTCTTTACCGACATGATCGAACGCTCCGTCCCCGGCTACCGCGCCATCCTCTCCATGCTCACCCCCCTCGCCACCCGCTACGCCCAACCCCACACCCACATCTACGACCTCGGCTGCTCCCTCGGCGCAGCCTCTCACGCTTTGCAAAAAGGCGTTCAACACGAAAGCACCCAGCTCATCGCCATCGACAACTCCCCCGCCATGATCGACCGCGCCCGCCACCACCTCGACCCCGCCATACAGCTCCACTGCGCCAACCTCCAAGACATCCCCATCCAAAACGCCTCCATCGTCGTCCTCAACTTCACCCTCCAATTCATCCCCCTCGATCAACGCGCACCACTCCTCACCCGCATCGCCGAAGGCATGCAGCCTGGTGGCGTTCTCGTCCTCTCCGAAAAAATCGCCTTTTCCGACCCCGCCATCAACCAGCACATGACCGAACTCCATCACGACTTCAAACGCGCCAACGGCTACTCCGACCTCGAAATCAGCCAAAAACGCACCGCCCTCGAAAACGTCCTCATTCCCGAAACCCTCACCACCCACCACCAACGCCTCAAAACCGCCGGTTTCCAATCCGTTGAAACCTGGTTCCAATGCTTCAACTTCACCTCCATGCTGGCCTTCACATGATCGACTACACCCCCCTCTACCCCCAACTTCACCACACCCCCCTCCAGCACTGGATCGAACCACTCCCCCAGCTCATCACCCACAACCTCCGCCCCGAACGTTTTGCCCACCTACCCCAATGGGAAGCCATCCTCGACCAACTCCCCACCCTCACCCCCACCTCCATCGACCTCCAAACCAGCGTCACCGCCCATGGCCAAGCCCCCTCCGAACTCCGCGCGCAACTCATGCAGCTCCACCCCTGGCGCAAAGGTCCCTACCACCTCCACGGCATTCATATCGACACCGAATGGCGCTCCGACTGGAAATGGGACCGCCTCCTTCCCCACATCCAGCCCCTCACCAACCGCCGTGTGCTCGACATTGGCTGCGGCTCCGGCTATCACACCTGGCGCATCGCCGGCGCCGGCGCATCCCTCGCCATCGGCATCGACCCTCAACCCCTCTTCATCTGCCAATACTTCGCCGTCAAACACCTCCTCCAAACCCAGCACCCCGCCTGGGTGCTTCCCCTCGCACTCGAAGACCTACCCCCCACCACCGACGCCTTCGACACCTGCCTCTCCATGGGCATCCTCTATCACCGCAAATCTCCCCTCGACCACCTCCAGCAACTCCACACCCTCCTACGCCCCGGCGGCGAGCTCATCCTCGAAACCCTCATCGTCGACGGCCCCCTCGGGCACACCCTCGTCCCCGACGGGCGCTATGCCAAAATGCGCAATGTCTGGTTCATTCCCTCCCAAAAAACCCTCGAGCACTGGCTTAAACGCATTGGCTTCACCAACATCCGCACCGTCGACACCACCCCCACCACCCCCCAAGAACAACGCCCCACCGACTGGATGACCTTCGAATCACTCCCCCACTTCCTACACCCAGACGATCCCCACAAAACCATCGAAGGCCACCCCGCCCCCCTCCGATCCATCACCCTCGCCCAAAAATAAATTCCAGAAAGCAATTGCCATCTGTCCGCATCCGAAGAAACTATTTCCCATGAACTTAGAAGAACTCAACCAGATAAAAACTACCGCCCTGCAAGCTGCGCAGGAAGCGGAAACCCCCGAAGCCATCGAAGCCGTTCGCATCGAATACCTCTCTCGCAAAGGACGCCTTCCCCAGATCATGGCCGAGCTTAAAACCGTTCCACCCGCCGAAAAACCCCTTTTCGGCAAAGCCGTCAACGAATTCAAAGTACAGCTCACCGAACTCATTCAATCAAAACAGGAAGCCACCAAACCCGCTGCGCCCGCATCCGCTTTCGACCTCACCCAACCCGGACAGTGGCAATCCCTAGGCACCCGCCACCCCATCACCCAGATCACCCAACGCATTACCTCCATTTTTCAAACCCTCGGCTTCACCGTCGCCGATGGTCCCGATATTGAAACCGTCTTCAACAATTTCGACGCCCTCAACACCCCACCCGACCACCCCTCCCGCGACGAGCAGGACACCTTCTACCTCGAAAATGGCGAACTCCTTCGCTGCCATACCAGCCCAGTTCAAGTCCGCTACATGAAGAGCCACACGCCCCCCATTCGCATTATCTCCCCCGGTCGCTGCTACCGCCGCGATACCCCCGACGCCACGCATAGCGCCAACTTCCACCAGATCGAAGGGCTCTACGTCGACCAAGACGTCTCTCTCGCTGACCTCAAAGGCACCCTCGCCCATTTCGCCCGTGAACTCATGGGACCCGACGTAAAAACCCGCTTCCGCCCCCACTTTTTCCCCTTCACCGAACCTAGTGTTGAAGTTGACTTCACCTGCCATGTCTGCGGCGGAAAAGGTTGCCGTGTCTGCAAACAGTCCGGTTGGATCGAAATTCTCGGCGCTGGTATGGTTGACCCCAACGTCTTCACCAACGTTGGCTACGATCCCGAAACCTGTTCCGGCTTCGCCTTCGGCATGGGTATTGAACGCATCGCCATGATTCTATACGGAATCGCCGATATCCGCCATCTATACGAAAACGACCAGCGCTTTCTCGCGCAGTTCTAATCTTACCGCGGGCTCACCGCCCGAAACGCCTCCGGTAACTGCTCAATCACATCCCCCGCACACAGCGAAATCTCCGCACCCCGTGCCGCTGCCAAATCACCCGCATGCCCATGCAGCCAAACAGCCGCACACGCCGCCTCAAACGAAGACAATCCCTGCGCCAGCAAGCCGCCAAGCAAACCCGAAAGGACATCACCCATTCCCGCCGTCGCCATGCCCGGATTCCCCGTTGCATTCACCATCGTCCGTCCATCTGGACCCGCTACCACCGTCCGCGCACCCTTCAGCACAACTACGGCCCCCAAACGAACCGCCGCCATCTTCGCCAGCGCCACCCGATCCGCTTGCAGCTCCTCCACCGAAATACCAAACAACCGCGCAAACTCACCCGGATGCGGTGTCAACACCACCTCCCGCTGCGCGGCTCTGATCACATCTACCTGCTCCCCCAATACCGCCAGTCCATCCGCATCCAGCAGTAACGGCGCGCCCGGCTCATTTAAATAATTTGCGACCTCACGCGCCCGCTCTTCCGATCGTCCAAGACCCGGTCCAACCACCCATGCATTCGGCAACCTTTGTGACAGGGCAGCCTGCACCATCGCCTCCGGTACCTGCGGCGCCACCATACCCACCAACGCTTCTGGCACCGCCACTGAAACCCAGCCTGCACCACTTCGTACGCCCGCTCGAGCCGCCAATGCAATCGCTCCACTCATCCCCGTTGCGCCCCCCACACACTGCAGATGCCCAAAATCTCCCTTATGCGCCTCCCGCCGCCTCCGCGTAAACAACGACGCGACATCCTGCTCCGCAATCAGCTCGACTTCCTCACCCTTAGCCTCTTCAACAAACACGTCCGGCAACCCAATATCCACCACTTCCAACCGACCCGTTTTGTCGGCGAACTCCGCCGCCAGCGTCTCAACTTTTGGTAATCCCAACGCCACCGTTACATCCGCTCGAACAGACAACCCCGACGGCATATCAACCGCCAGCACCAGCATCTCTTCCGCACACCGATTGATCCACTCCACCGCCGGAACCATTACCCCCCGCAATGCACCCGCTCCACCGGTTCCCAACAAGCCGTCCACCAACACATCTGCTTCAGGAATCGATACCCAGTCGCCCTCTTCCAAACAAATCTCAATCGGCACACCCGCTTTTACCGCCGCTCTGTACGCTTTTCCCGCCGCTCCCTGCAAATCCGCCGGATCCTTCACCAACCGACAGAGCACCGCTATCTCACGCTCCCACAGATAGCGCGCCGCCACGAACACATCGCCCCCATTGTTGCCCCCGCCAGCCACCAACAACACCGAAGGCTCTTCCAATTGATGATGCATCGCCAACTGCTCAACCGCCGCCGCAATACCTTGGCCCGCGAGATCCATTAAACGACCTGCCGATAGCCCGCCCTCCTCGATCGCTCGACGATCCAGCGCCCGCATCGTTTCCGCCGTCACCACTTTCATTCGACTGTTACTCCTGATACTCGCTCATAGCAGCCAGCATCTCTTTCACCGCCGCTTCCATACCCAGAAAAACCGAACGGCTCACGATACTGTGGCCAATATTCAGCATCTCTAGATGCGGAACACATAAAATACCCCCGATATTGTCGGCCGTAATTCCATGACCTGCATTCACCTGCAAACCCAATTCATGAGCCGTCTCAGCACCCGTGATCAACTTCTCTAGCCAAGCTGGCTGATCATTCACGTCCGCATCGCAATACGAGCCCGTATGTAGTTCCACTATCGAAACCCCCATTTGCCGACATGCCTCCAGCGTCGTTGTATCCGGCTCCACAAACAGGCTCACCTCAATCCCCGCTCCAAGCAATCGCTCCACCGTTGGAC
Organism: uncultured Kiritimatiellaceae bacterium; assembly: GCA_964014015.1. Lineage (GTDB taxonomy): Bacteria > Verrucomicrobiota > Kiritimatiellia > Kiritimatiellales > Pontiellaceae > Pontiella. The sequence continues at coordinate 2,651 of CAXGYR010000055.1, read as the reverse complement.
ACAACGTTTCATACTGTCCTAGTACATCCAGCCCACCCTCCGTCGTCAACTCCTGCCGCTTCTCCGGCACCAAACAAACCTCTTCCGGCTTCACCTCCAGCGCCAGCTCCACAATCTCCGGTACACTCGCCATTTCTAAGTTCAACGGTAGGGGTTGCAACTCCTTCAACCGATAGATATCTTCATCCTGAATATGGCGTCGGTCCTCGCGCAGATGCGCTGTAATCCCATGCGCACCCGCTCGACCCGCCACTATGGCTGCATCTAGTGGATCGGGATAGTTCGTTCCCCGCACCTGCCGCAACGTTGCCACGTGATCAATATTTACTCCCAGCTTCATTATTGTTTCCTACCTTCTCGTCGCCTTCACCGACTTCGCCGGTTTCACTTTCTGTAGCCCGTGCAATTCCTCTGAATAAACAGCATAGCCCCGAATATCATTCTCTCGACAATATGTAACCACCTTGTCCGCCTTCACATAGAGCTGATGCAAATTCTTACCATCCTCTGGGTAGTGAGAAATGCCCACCGTCACCGTTGTCCGCAACCGCCTATCCTCAAACGTTAATATCGCTTGTTGAACCGCCCCACAAACGCGCTGTGCAATGACCTCCAAATCCTTCGCGACACATGCAACCAGTATCATGAAACCCCGCTCCTCATGCCGTCCGATCATATCATCCGAGCGCAAATTAGACTGCAACTGCCGACTCACTTCAGCCAATAGCGCATCATGCGCAGCTTCCCCATGAAAATCCAGAATCTGATCCATATTATCTACACTCACACAAAACAGCGCTACCGGATGCTTCTTTAGCCGAAACTCGTTCAATCGGCGGTGCATATACGTCGATAACACCCGATCCCGCAAAACCCCCGTCAACGGATCCAACAACCGCCCACCACCCGAACTCTCCTCTTCCTCCTTCTCATCCTCTTCATCCGTTGCAGCATCTTGCACGCCTACCTCATCCTCCGGATGCGCCTCTTCGTCTTCTAACTCCTCTTCATCCAGATCCGGCTCATGCCACGCAAAAAATGCTTCCTCCACCACCTGCGATCGTGCTGAATCAGCCGACGCAACCAACACTCGGCCTGTCACCCCATCCTCTGGAAACATGGCCAACCCAAGCCGCCACTCCGAATCCTGCTTATCAACGTCCTTCGATAATTGATTCCGCAAACGCGTTAAGATCGCTTCCACATCCTCACGATCACACCGAATAATCAAACCATACAACCCGTCTTCCAGCGCCACCACACAATCTTTCTCACGTAAAAGCTCTCTCACCCGAGCTTCAAACAAACTCCCCCTATCTCCCAATACCCCCTTCACCACACAAAAAGCATTTTGCTCTCTTCCACTCTCCATCAAAAACTGAGCCAGCTTAATCTCAAACAGAGAAGCCGATGAAAGCGAACGGTCTCCGGTAGGCTCCTCAGATAATTTCAACACATCCTGAAAGCGCAGATAGCTTACCAACCAGGTAATCAACACAAACGAAAGCGCAACCGCACCGATAAAACCCAACAAGGAATCCAACGGAAACTGAATCGCAAGCAACGGAGAGTCAATAACTAGCATGAACACCTCCATCGCAACAGACCCGCCTGCTTAATAAATAGCAAATTCAACGCGCCGGTTCTCGCTCCATGCCTTATCATCATGGTTCTGGTTCGCCGGCTGCTCCTCCCCGAAGCTACGCGTCTGAATCTGAGACGGATTAACACCCAACTCGATCAAATACGCCCGCACCGCCAACGCCCGCCGCTCGCCCAGTGATAAGTTATAGTCTCGGCTACCACGCTCATCCGCATGCCCCTCCAGAATCACGCCACCCTGACCCCGCAAATAATTGGCCACCGACTCACAAACCATCGCATCCGTCGGATTAACCGCCGAACTGTCATACCCAAAATAGACCGGTGCAAACATCGAGCGATCTCCATCCGTCGGCAATCCCTCTAAATCATTCAGCGGAATATCTGCAATTAACGGATCGCCGTACAAATTATCCGACCCATACATGCCCGCATCCACATCCGTTGAGCGACATCCACTCACCAACAACAACCCCACAACAGCAACCCAAAAAACACTCAACATTGAACTCTTACTACCCATTTTAATCTCCTTGTACCTATCGCGTGCATGCCGGCGAAAACCAATCACCTGTACCCTTAAGTAAAGCTATCGAACGAGCTTCCTGTGTGTCAAGAAGGTAGATAGCCGAACGATAATGTACTGAACGCGAAACCACCACATGCCGCCCATCCGGTGCCCAACTCGGATCCTCATAATCCGCTCCATCCAGCGGTAGCACGCGCGAAACACCCGACTGCGGATTGGCCACCACAATCCGATAGCGCCCCCCCTGCCGACTACAATACACCAGCTGTCCATTCCGCCCCCAGTCCGGCGCCACATTCTCCGAACCCGCTCGGCTAATTCGCCGCGGCGCGCCCCCCTTCAAATTCACCACGTAGATATGCGGACGCCCCGCTGAATCCGACACATACGCCAACTGACTCCCATCCGGCGACCAACACGGACTCGCCTCATTCGCTCGCCGCGTCGAAGAAATCCGCCGCAACCCCCCACCGCTCAGCGACTGCACATACAGCTCCGGATTCCCATCCTTCGACAAAAT
>CAXGYR010000054.1:0-9124 GCA_964014015.1 uncultured Kiritimatiellaceae bacterium | reverse complement strand
CCGCCTCATTCAGCAAATACCCATACCGCACCTGCCCCACCGCCAGCGTCCCCACCGAACACGTCAACAACCGATCCAAATCCCCCGCCGCCTCCGGTCCCGAAAGCTCCAGCTCCCCCATATGGCAGATATCAAAAAGCGAAGCCCGCTCCCGTGTTTGCGCATGCTCCGCCAAAATTCCCACATACTGAATCGGCATATCCCATCCACCAAACTCACCCATTCGGGCCCCCAGTTTTTGATGATTACCGTGCAATACTGTCTGCTTCATAATATAATTCGCACCCTACATCCCATCTGCACCACCGAGCAACCAGAATCGGACAAATCCGAAAATTAACTACTATATCCAATTTATATTCCTCAAAAAGTTCGATAAACCTACAGTATGAATAGTTTTATTTTAGCCCTCACCGCCGCCGCCCTCTATCTCATCGCCTACCACACCTACGGACGCTACCTCGCCCGTAAACTCTTCCGCATCAACCCCCACCAAGACTGCCCCAGCCAAACCCACCGCGACGATATCGACTACGTCCCCACCCCCCGCTCCGTTCTTTTCGGCCACCACTTCACCTCCATCGCCGGTACCGGCCCCATCGTCGGCCCCGCCATCGCCATCATCTGGGGTTGGCTCCCCGCCCTCCTATGGGTCCTCATCGGCTCCATCTTCATGGGCGCCGTACACGACTTCGGCTCCATGATCATCAGCCTCCGCCACCAAGGACGAACCATCGGCGACATCGCCGGCGACCTCATCAACCCTCGCGTACGCCTCCTCTTCACCCTCATCATCTTCTTCGCCCTCTGGATCGTCATCGCCATTTTCGGCGTCGTCATCGCCTCCGTATTCCACATCTTCCCCGCCTCCGTCGCCCCCGTCTGGCTCCAACTCCCCATCGCCATCTGGCTCGGCCACCGCGTCTACAAACAAGGCAAATCCCACCTCACCTCCGGCATCATCGCCGCCCTACTCATGTATGCCACCATCGCAATCGGCACCCTTCTCCCCCTTCAAATGCCCGTCCTCTTCGGCATCTCCCCCGTCGCCATCTGGGTTATCCTCCTTCTCATCTACGCCTACGTCGCCTCCACCCTCCCCGTCACCCTCCTCCTTCAACCCCGCGACTACATCAACGCCTTCCAACTCATCATCGCCATGACCCTCCTCATCGCCGGCATCCTCACCGCCCAGCCCCCCATGATCGCCCCCCTCTACCAACCCCAACCCACCGGCGCTCCCCCCCTCTTCCCCCTCCTCTTCATCACCCTCGCCTGCGGCGCCATCTCCGGCTTTCACTGCCTCGTCGCCTCCGGCACCACCTCCAAACAATGCGCCAACGAACAAGACGCCCAACCCATCGCCTACGGCGGCATGCTCCTCGAAGGCTTCCTCGCCATCCTCGTCCTCATCGCCTGCGGCGCCGGGCTCGGACTCGGCCTCGAAAAAGAAGGCACCCTCCACCTCGGCACCGCCGCCTTCCAGCAGCAATACGCCACCTGGCAAAGCGCTCAAGGACTCGGCGCCAAAATCGCCGCCTTCGTCACCGGCTCCAGCAACCTCATCCAAACCATCGGCATCCCCCCCCAATATGCCACCGCCCTAATGGGCCTCTTTGTCGCCGCCTTCGCCGCCACCACCCTCGACACCGCCACCCGCCTCCAACGCTACGTCATCGCCGAAATCGCCACCAACCTCCGCGCCCCCGCCCTCTCCAAAAAACACCCCGCCACCGCCATCGCCGTCCTCACCGCCCTCCTCCTCGCCTTCTCCGGCGAAAGCGGCAAAGGCGCTCTCCTCCTCTGGCCCCTCTTCGGCGCCGTCAACCAACTCCTCGGCGGCCTCGCCCTCCTCGTCATCACCGTCTGGCTCGCCCGCCGTCAACAACCCATCGCCATCACCGCCCTACCCATGCTCTTCATGACCGCCATGACCGTTTGGGCCATGCAAATCAACCTCACAACCTTCTGGCACGATCAAAACATCCTCCTCCTCACCATCGGCAGCCTCATCCTCATCCTCCAAATCTGGATGCTCATTGAAGGCCTCCGCATCCTCCTCCAACTCAACACCAAACCCCCACAACCCTAACCCGCTTTACAAACCCACCCATCTACGCCATATATAGTCGAAACAAAGGACTTTCATGAACGAGCACTACCTCAAAATCATCCAAGAAATCGGTGAAGACCCCCAACGCGAAGGCCTACGCGACACCCCCCACCGCGCCGCCCAAGCCATGCAATTCCTCACCGAAGGCTACCACCAAGACCTCGAAGATGTCATCAACGACGCCATCTTCACCGTCGAAGACAACCACATGATCATCGTAAAAGATATCGAACTATACAGCCTCTGCGAACACCACATGCTCCCCTTCTTCGGCAAATGCCACATCGGCTACATCCCCAACGGCAACGTCCTCGGCGTCAGCAAACTCGCCCGCATCGTCGACCTCTTCTCCCGCCGCCTACAAATTCAAGAACGCCTCACCCACCAAGTCGCCTCCACCCTCTTAACCCGCCTCAACGCCGACGGCGTCGGCGTCGTCATCGAAGCTCAACACCTCTGCATGATGATGCGCGGCGTCGAAAAACAAAACTCCAACATGGTCACCTCCGCCATGCTCGGTAGCTTCCGCCGCGACGCCTCCACCCGCAACGAATTTCTCAACCTCATCGGATCCTAACCATGAGCCATAGCCACGAAAACCACCACGAAGAGAACCACCGCATCCACCGCTCCGGCGGACTCCGCGCCGCCGTACTCGGCGCCAACGACGGCATCGTATCCGTCGCCAGCATCATCGTCGGCGTCTCCGCCGCCGGCACCAACACCAGCGGCATCATGATCGCCGGAACCGCCGGGCTCGTCGCCGGTGCCTGCGCCATGGCCGCCGGCGAATACGTCTCCGTCAAATCACAAGAAGACACCGAACGCGCCGACCTCGCCATGGAAGCCGAAGCCCTCCAAAAATATCCCGAAGAAGAGCTCCACGAACTCGCCGCCATCTACCAAAAACGCGGACTCGATCCCGAACTCGCTCTACAAGTCGCCCAGCAAATGACCGCCCACAATGCCCTCGAAGCCCACGCCCGCGACGAAATCGGCATCACCGACGAACTCAGCGCCAACCCCATCCAAGCCGCCTTCTGGTCCGCCCTCGCCTTCGTCATCGGCGGCGTAGTCCCCGTTATCTCCGTCGCCTTCATCCCCAACCATCAACTTCTCTACGCCGTACCCGCCATCGTCGTCGCCCTCCTCGCCCTTCTCGGCGGAACCGCCTCCCTCATCGGCGGCGCCTCCCCCCTCCGCGGCGCCCTACGCGTCTGCTTCTGGGGCGTACTCGCCATGGCCCTCACCGCCCTCGTCGGCAACCTCTTCAACGTCGCCATCTAAAACCACTTCCTCCTGCCTCGACATCACCGTGTAAGCGAACCTCCGCTACATTCGATAGTAACCATGAGCAATACGCAGGCATCGATTATCTTCCCCCATCAGCTGTTTGACCCAACCCCGCTGCCTATTCATGACTCATCCGTCTATCTGGTCGAAGAACATCTCTTCTTCACCCAGTATGCTTTTCACTCACAAAAACTAGCTTTTCACCGCGGAACGATGCAGCACTATGCCACGTGGCTCGCCAAGCAGGGCGCTACGGCACACTACATCGAAGCCCACCAGCCCCAACACGATATCCGCCAACTGATCCCCCGCCTCGCCGAGCAGGGCATCCAGCACATACATTTTATCGACCCTACCGACAACTATCTCTCCCACCGCCTGCACCATCAGCTCGACGCCTGTCGCCTCGAGCACACCTGCCACGACTCGCCACTCTTCCTCAACACCCCCAAACAAAACGAAATCTTCTTCAAACCCACCAAAAAAAAGTTTCACCAAACCGTCTTCTACAAAGAACAGCGCCTCACGCGTAACATCCTCATCGAAAACGAAAATCAACCCGCTGGCGGAAAATGGACCTACGACACCGACAACCGCAAAAAATATCCAAAAGGCCGCACCCCGCCTGCAACTCAGTTTCCCGCCGACTCCCCCGACTATCAAGCCGCCATCATCTACGTCCAGACCTACTTTCCCGACGCACCCGGCACACTAACCCCCACACCCCGCTATCCGCTAACCCATGCGCAAGCACGCGACTGGCTTGATCAATTTCTAACCCAACGCTTCGCCGAATTCGGCCCCTACGAAGATGCCATCGTCCGTGATCACTCCATCCTCCACCATAGTCTCCTCTCGCCCCTCATCAACAGCGGACTCCTCCAACCCCAGCAAATCCTCGACGCCATACTCGCCCACGCCCAACAACACGACATACCGCTCAACTCCACCGAAGGCATCGTACGTCAGCTGATCGGCTGGCGCGAATTCATCCGCGGGATATACGAAGCCAAAGGCAGCGAAGAGCGCACCCGCAACTTCTGGAACTTTACGCGCCCCATGCCCGAGAGCTTCTACACCGCCACCACCGGCATCCCACCCATCGACGACACCATCCGCACCCTGCTCCAAACCGGCTACTGCCACCACATCGAGCGCCTCATGATTCTCGGCAACTTCATGCTTCTCTGCGAAATTGACCCCGACGAGGTCTACCGCTGGTTCATGGAGCTCTTTATTGACGCCTACGACTGGGTCATGGTGCCAAACGTCTACGGCATGAGCCAATTTGCCGACGGCGGTCTGATGTCCACCAAACCCTACATCAGCTCCAGCAACTACATCATGAAAATGAGCAACTACCCCAAAGGCGACTGGCAAGCCACTTGGGACGGACTCTTCTGGCGCTTCATGCACAACCAGCGCGACTTTTTCCTCAAAAATCCTCGCCTATCGATGCTCATCAAAACCTTCGACAAAATGACCCCCGAAAAACAGCAGCAGCACCTAACCCACGCCCAGACTTATCTCGACCAGCTCGAAAACGGCTCGACCGCCAGCCGTGCATTGCTGTAGCGCGTATCTAATGAGACCTCCGCCCCCAGCCATGCCGGCTTATCAAACGCTTCGGCTTCGTCGTTTAACTCAATCTCAGCGACAACCAATCCCTCGTTTTCACCCGTAAATGTATCGATCTCCCAGACATGCGCGCCCCGCTCAACTCGATAGCGACGCTTCTTTACCACCGAACTGCACTGCAAGAGAAGAGCCTCCGCATCCGCTACTGGAATCGCATACTCAAACTCCGCCCGTCGAATGCCATCCGTCTCGCCCTTAATCGTCAGAAAACCCACCTCACCCATCACCCGCACGCGCACCGTCAACGCTCGCTCCCCAACCAGATAGCCCTGCCGACACAACACCCCCACATCGGCTTCCTCTTGCCAACTCGAATCCTTCACCAAAAACTTCCGCTCTATCTCAATGCCCATCGCCCGCCTCAAACACCCGCGTCAACAACCCGCTCTTCGGCAGCATCTCCGTCCGCATCAGCTCATACAACCGCTTCGCCACCTCACCCGGAACCCCCGTTCCTACCGGTTCACCATCCAATTCAATCACCGACGTAATATTGGGCGTAGTGCCATACACATGCATCTCCTTTGCCCGCCGCACCTCCTCCATCGGAATCGGCTCATAGAGTGCATCGCGCAACAAGCCATCTGCCACCAGCGTCTGCGCCTGCGCCATCGCCCGCCGCGCCGTCGTGCCCGCCAACACCCGTTCCGGAGGCGGCATCAGCAAGCGGTCATCTGCCGACACAATCCCAAAATTCTCCGTGGCCCCCTCCCCCAGACAGCCCACCTCATCTACCGAAACCGCAAACTCAACCCCCTCATCCAACGCCTCCTTCTTCATCAGAACATTCGGCAGATAGTTGCAGCTCTTCACCCGTGCAAACATACCCGGCTTCACCGGAATCGTACTCGTCACCACCCGCACACCCGACGAAAACGCGCCCACACCGCCCCGAGCATTCAAGGGATAAACCACCACATATAGCTGCTCTCCTGAGCAGGCCGAAGGATCAATCCCCATCGTTCCCGTTCCCCGCGAAATCAACAGCCGTACCAACGCATCCCGCTCGCCGCCTGCCCGCACCGTCTGCACCACAATCTCCTGTAGCTCCTCCCGCTCCACCGGAACCGATAGTCCAATCGCCTCGCACGACTTCTCTAATCGCTCCACATGCGCCTCCAAATTGTAGATGCTCCCCTCCACACACTTGAACGACTCAAACACCCCGTCACCCCGATGCACCAAATGATCGTCCACCGGAACCGTCATCACCTCCGGGTCTGTCGTAATGCAGCCCGTCGTCGAGGCATACATCGCATAGAGCTGCGCCCGCTCTACCCCCGACCGGATATTCCACTCCGCACCCGTAACTACCGCAATTTTTTTCATATACACTCTTCCATTGCTCCTCGGACAAATTACCAATTTTTCCAGCATTTAAAATTTAAATCCGTTCTCACTCATGCTCTACTCCAACCTTTTACGGAGATAAACACCATGAAAGAAGTTATCAAGAAACGCGTTCTAGTCACCGGCGGCGCTGGCTTTCTCGGCTCCTTTCTCTGCGAACGTCTTCTTGACGCCGGACACGACGTACTCTGCATGGACAACTTTTTCACCGGCCGCAAAGCCAACATCGCCCACCTCATGGACAACCCCTACTTTGAACTGATGCGGCACGATGTCACCATCCCCTTCTTTGTAGAAGTCGACGAAATCTACAACCTTGCCTGCCCCGCCTCTCCCGTCCACTACCAGTTCGACCCCGTCCAAACCACCAAAACCAGCGTCCACGGCGCTATCAACGTCCTCGGTCTTGCCAAACGCGTCAAAGCCAAAGTCTTTCAAGCCTCCACCTCCGAAGTCTACGGCGACCCCTCCTTACATCCCCAACCCGAATCCTACTGGGGCAACGTTAACCCCATCGGCATCCGCTCCTGCTACGACGAAGGCAAACGCTGCGCCGAAACCCTCTTCTTCGACTACCACCGCCAGCACCAGCTCGAAATCAAAGTAGTCCGCATCTTCAACACCTACGGTCCCCGCATGCATCCGCAAGACGGTCGCGTGGTCTCCAACTTTATCATGCAAGCACTGCAAGGCGAACCGATCACCATCTACGGCGACGGCCAACAGACTCGCTCTTTCTGCTACTGCGACGATCTCATCGAAGGTTTCATTCGTCTGATGAACAGCGATGCATCCGTCACCGGCCCCATCAACCTCGGCAACCCCGGGGAATTCACCATGATTGAACTCGCCGAAAACATTCTAGAGCTAACCCATTCCAGCTCCGAGCTTGTCTTCAAGCCTCTACCCGAAGACGACCCCAAACAGCGCCGACCCGATATCACCCTCGCCAAGCAACACCTCGGCTGGGAACCCCAAATTGCCCTGCGCGATGGACTCGCCAAAACCATTGAATACTTCGACGGACTACTCAAACAGAGCTAGGCATCAAATCTTTAACCGCTTGAACAGCGGCTCCGGTAACAACCGGATCACGGTCATAATCCAGCGCCACATCCAACGCACATAGAGCGTCTCCTGCCGCCGCTCAATCGCCCGTAAAATCGCACCCGCCACCTCATCTGGCTCGGATGTCATCGCTCCCGGCAACTCCCAGCCCGCCACCATCTTCGTCCGACAGTAGCCCGGCTTCACATTCATCACCAGTACGCCTGCGCGCCACAACCGCTGCCGAAGCCCCGAGAGATAAGCATTCAACCCCGCCTTCGCGCTGCCATAATGATACCGCGGAGCACGACCCCGATCTCCCGCCACCGAGCTAACGCCGACAATCCAGCCATGTCCACGTTTCTCAAACTCTTCCGCCGCCCGATCTAACACCGATACCACACCCGTAAAATTCGTATCCAGCACCCGCCGCGCCGCTTCAAACGACTGCTGGCACTCCTCCGCCTCGCCCAACAAGCCCACAAAACAGATCACCCCGTCCGGTCGTACCGGCAGATCCCGATAAAAATTTGCATGCTCCTCCATATTCAATGCATCAAACGCCACCGTATGCACCGTACCCCCCACTCGCACCCGCAGATCACTCGCCAACCGCTTCAATCCCTCCGCATTCCGCGCCGCCAGAATCAACTCAGCACCCCGTAACGCGCAGCGTCTTGCAAACGCCTGCCCCATATCCGAGGTTGCTCCCACAATTAGAATCCGTTCTCTCATGTAATCCCCAATCGATTCGACAATAACGAAGCAAACGATGTTGGCCCATCATTCAACACCGCCACCGCTTCCCGAAAATCATCGGCATGCGGATAGGTTCGCGAAAACATCGCCGCATCCATCCGCGCATCTTTCGCCATATAGAGCCGCCCGCCCCAGTCCGCCACCATCGCATCCAGCTCCTTCATCAACGAAAACACCTCAAACGAAACCGGAAAATCCAACGCCAGCGTATAACCCTCCATCGGGAACGAAATAAAACTATCCTGCTTACCAAACAGTTTCAGCACCGCTAAAAACGATCCCAACCCACTCGACTGAATCTTCCGCAGAATCGCCTCTACCGCTTCACGACCCGCTGCCCGCGGCAATACAAACTGATACTGCATAAACCCCTTCTTGCCATACATCCGGTTCCAGTGCCCAATGCGATCCAACGGATAAAAAAACGACTCATAATCCACCAGCGATGTACGCACCTCTTGTCGGTTACGATAGTAGTAGAGCGTGTTAAACGCCTTCATCGTGCCGCGATTCAGCACCCCCGACGGAAAAGCAAACGGCAGCTCAAGCGATCCGCCGCGCGCACCGCCCCACCGCGCGCGATCCATCACCTCATGCTCCTTCGCATGCTCACCGCGCATCAGCACCCCCCGACCCAGCGCATCCCCCCCCGCCAGCGTATCCACCCACGCCACCGAATACGTCCACGCCGCATCCGACTCAAATGCATCCATCAACCCGCTCAACCGCGACGCCCGAATCGTCTCCTGCACCATCCACGCGCTCTCGATTCGCTTCATCCGCAGTGTCACCCGCAGAATAATCCCACTCAATCCCATACCCCCCACCGTCAGCGCAAAAAAAGACGGCTGCTCCTCACGCGAACAGCGCACCACCGTTCCATCCGCCCGCATCACTTCCATCGCCACCACATGCGCCCCGAAC
>CAXGYR010000053.1:0-9132 GCA_964014015.1 uncultured Kiritimatiellaceae bacterium | reverse complement strand
CGGCGCCCGGTTAGGGCCCAGCCGGTGGCGACACCGAGAATAGTATTTTCGGCGAGGGGGCTGTTTTTGACTTGTGTGGGGAAGCTTTTACTGAGACCGCGAGTGAGCCCGAAGACGTCGCCTTTGGGGTCTTCGATGTCTTGCCCGAAGAGGAGGGTGGTGGGGGTGGATTGAAGTTGGTGGTGGAGGGTGGCGCGCATAGCTTCGAGCATGCTGAGTTCTCGGGAGGTTTCGGCGCCGAGGTATTCTGCTTTCTGGGCGGGGAGGGCTCGTTTGGCATTGAAGGCGGGTTTGGGTGCGGGGCCTTTGCGGGCCTGCTGAAAGGCGGTTTCGAGTTGGGTGCGGGTGGTGGTTTCGATCTGATTGAGGGTTTCGGTAGTTTGGCCTAGATCGAGTAGTTGCTGGCGGAGAATGGCGCAGGGGTCAGCGTTTTCTTGGGCTTGTTTGAGGTCGGCTTCGGAGCGGTAGACGGTTTGATCGTCGGCGTTGGTATGGCTTTGTAGGCGTTCGACTTGCATGATGAGGATGCGGGGTGTGGAGGTGGTGCGGATGGTTTGAATGATGCGTTGGGCGGCTTGGTCGGTGGCGGTTGGATCGGATCCGTTAACGTGTTCGATGGGGACGCCGCAGAAGTGGGTGGGTTGGGTGCCGTCAGGGAGGGAGTAGAAGGTGTTGCCGGCGGTGGGGGTGGAGAGGGCGAAGCGGTTGTCTTCGATGAGGAAGAGGAGGGGGAGGTTTTCGCGGGCGGCTTCGCTGACGGCTTCATAAAAATCGCCTTGTTGGGTGGCGCCATCGCCTACGGATGCGAGGACGATGGAGCCTGGCGTTTCTTTGAGAGCGTGGGCGACTCCAGCGGCTTGAAGGACGTTGGCACCGACAAGGGTGGGGGTGCTCATGATGTTGAGTTGGCGGTCGGAGGGGAAGGCGGGCATCCGGCGACCTGCCGAGTTGGAGTCGGAACGACTGAAGAGCCCATTAAAAACGGTTTGATAGGTGACACCGCGGGCGTAGGCGAGGGCGCGATCGCGATAGTGAAGATGGAGCCAGTCATGGGGTTGGAGGTGGGGGGCGAAGAGGGCGCTGGCTTCGTGTCCTGAGGAGGGAATGTAGAAGAAGACTTCGCCGCGTTGCGCGGCATCGGCTTGCAACTGGTCTGTGTAGCGTGAGGCTATCATGTGCTGATAGCCAGCCAAGAGGCGTTCTTCTGGTTTGTCAGTTATTCCCAATGGATGGTTCCTATACGTGTGCTAACATGATAGAGCAGTTGCGGGCGTGAGGTCGAGTGTGTAAATTGCTTTATCGCTAATTTTTGACATTCGCGCTTCGGGGGCTTAGCTTGTGCGTTTTGGTGATGGTATGAGAGAGAATATTGAACTGATTTGTGATATTGCGGAGCGCATCCTTGGAGCTGAACAGGGGGCTGATCGTGGGGTGTTGTTGGAGGGTGTTGCGCAGTCGATTGCGGAGCATATGCAGGCGGAAGTTTGTTCGATTTATATTTATGATGAGCGGGATCAAGAATTGGTGTTGCGGGCTACATGCGGGCTGGATCCGGCAGCGGTGAATTCTGTTCGATTGGGGTTAGATGAGGGGATTACGGGCCAGGCGGTTCGTGAATTGCGTCCGATTTGTGTCGATCGTGCTTCGATGGAGTCGAGTTATAAATATTTTCCGGGCATTCAGGAGGAGCGGTTTGAGGCTTTCCTTGCGGTGCCTATTTTGCGGGGGGTGCGTCGGATTGGGGCGTTGGTGGTGCAGACGGATAGTGCGCATGCTTTTGAGGATTCGGATATCACGGCGCTACGGGCGATTGCGGCACAGTTGGCGGCGATGTTTGAGAGTGTTAAGTTGTTGAATGAGGCGCGGGAAGGGGGTGTGCAGCTGGAGCCGCGGGGAGGGGAGGTGGAGCACGGTATTTTACGTGGCCGTTCGGCTAGTAAAGGTGTGGCGGTGGGCACGGTTTGTCTGTTGGACGATACGGGACTGAGGGAAGAGACGGGGTCGGATGAGCCGGCTGATGTATCCGAGCAGCGAGCTGTGTTTGAGGAGGCGCTACAGCGGACGGTCGATCAGATTAAGTCGTTACAACTTTCGACAAGTACACAGTTGGAGGATGTGGCGGTCCTTATTTTTAGTGCCCACCAGCTCATTTTGGAAGATGAGCAGTTTTCGGGGCGAATTCGTGAGTTAATTGGGCAGGGCATGCGTGCACAGAGCGCGGTTACAGGCGTGGTGGACGAGTATGTGAAGGTGTTTTCGAAGAGTCAGGTGCCGATGATTCGCGAGAAAGTATTAGATGTGAAAGATTTGGGGAGCCGTTTGATTCGCAACCTTCAGCCGGGTGAAGGTGTTGAGGGTGATTATCAGGGAAAGGTTATCGCAGTCCAAGAGCTGTTGCCCTCTGACATATTGAAGTTTTCTGCCGAGAGAGTGGAGGGGTTGATTATATGTAGTGGTGTGACATCGCATAATGCGATTATCTGTCGATCATTGAAAATTCCGATGGTGGCGGTGAGTCGTGATGCTTTTGCGTCTATTCAGGAGGGCGCACCTTTGTTAATGGATGCCGGACAGGGGATTGTATATTTTCATCCGAGTGAGGAGATTCTGGCACAGTACCGTGAGTTGGAGAAAACGTGGACTGCATTGCATAGTGCAGCGGATGTTAGTGAGGATCGTCTGACGGCATGTGGTACGCGGGTGGAGGTGATGGCGAATGTGAACCTGCTGTCGGATTTGGAACCAGCACGGGAGTTTAAAGCTAATGGCGTGGGACTTTATCGTTCTGAATTTCCATTTGTTGTCCGAAATGATTTTCCGACAGAGGAAGAGCAGACCTCTATTTACACGCGATTGGTTGATCAAATGGAAGGCCGCCCCGTGACGTTGAGGACGTTGGATATTGGGGGGGATAAGATGCTCTCGTATTATTCAAACGTGAACGAGGCGAATCCGTTTCTGGGAATGCGCGCTATCCGTTTTTCATTGCAGAACCGGGATATTTTTAGCCAGCAGCTGCGCGCTTTCTTGCGGGCGGGTGCAGGTGCAGATGCACGAATTATGTTTCCGCTGATTGCATCGGTTGACGATTTTTTAAGTGCTCGTCAGATTGTCTATGAGTGCATGGAGCAGCTAGATCAGCAGGGCGTTACCTTTAATCGTGATACACAGTTGGGTGTGATGGTAGAGTTACCGTCGGCGGTGGAGGTGGTTGAGGAGTTGGCAGCAGAAGCTGATTTTCTTTCGATTGGGTCGAATGATTTGGTTCAGTACATGCTGGCGGTTGATCGGACGAATGAGCAAGTCTCAGATCTGTATAAGGGGCATCATCCTGCCATTTTACGGGCTGTAAGTCGCGTGGTTCGTGCCGCTAATGCCCTGAAGAAGTCGGTTTCGATCTGTGGAGATCTGGCGGCGGAAGAGCGTATGATTCCCTTTTTGCTGGGTATTGGGTTGCGGAGTTTTAGTATTGATATTGTGAATGCACCAGCTGTGCAGCGGGTTATAGAGCGGGTTGCTCTGGCGGATGCCGAGCAGGAGGCTTCGGATTTGCTTGCGCTGGGTAGGATTAGTGAGATTGAGTCCTATCTTGCGAGTCGGTAAGGCCGATTTTTTCGTTTAATTTGATACTCAAATGTTTTTGTGCGCTTTGTTTATACAATTTTGTATATAATTAATTTATAGTTACATAATCGTTCTTATAAATCTATAACATTCATGTTTGTGAGTTACTGTTTTGAGGGTATTTGTTTTTGTAGTAAGTCGCATTCCGTTTTGGCACAAATGTAGCATTCAAACGTTTGTTCATAAAATTAGAATTAATCAAAACGAGGAAGCTCTTATGATAAAACGAATGCGAAAAGCGATGATGATCATCGCGACATTAGCTTTTCTGCCGATGCAGGGTCTGGCGGAAGAAGCCGGCGTGTCAGCTGAAATGTTTACAGCAAACAATACCTGGATGATGGTAGCCACATTTCTTGTGTTTATCATGCATTTGGGTTTTGCCTGTGTGGAGACAGGATTGACGCGTGCGAAAAACACGGTGAATATCCTGTTCAAAAACACGGGAATAATCGCGATTGGTCTACTGACGTATGCCATTTGCGGGTTTAATCTTATGTATCCGGGTGATTTTAACGGAATCTTTGGATTTGCGGGATGGGGTATTGCTGCCACGCCGGAAGAGGCTGGTATTGCCTATGCAGACGGTGCCTACACGTATTGGACAGACTTCTTGTTCCAGGGGATGTTTGCCGCAACTGCTGCAACGATTGTATCGGGTGCGGTAGCAGGTCGGATCAAATTAATTCCGTTCTTGCTCTTCTCGCTTGTATACGTTGGTTTCCTCTATCCTTGGTTAGGCTCTTGGAAGTGGGGTGGTGGTTGGTTAGATGGCCTCGGATTTTATGATTTTGCAGGATCGACACTGGTTCACTCTGTGGGTGGCTGGGGCGCGCTAGCTGGTATGATTGTATTGGGACCGCGTTTAGGAAAATATGTGGGCGGAAAGATCAATCCGATTCCGGGTCACAATATGCCCTTGGTGACCATTGGGGTATTTTTACTCTGGTTAGGATGGTTTGGTTTTAACGGTGGTTCAGTTCTTTCTGCGGATCCCGTACCGGTATCGTTTGTATTGGTAACTACGTCTCTGGCAGCTGCGGCTGGCATTATAGGTTCTATGGTAACGTCATGGTTGGTACAGAAGAAACCGGATGTGACTATGGTGCTAAACGGTGCATTGGCCGGTTTGGTCGGTATCACAGCAGGTGCGGATGTGCTGACTGTAATGCAGGCCGTTCTGGTGGGAGTTGTTTGCGGTTCTGTTGCGGTAATATCAGTAATCTCATTCGATAAGGCTAAGCTGGACGATCCGGTAGGTGCGACAACTGTCCACTTGGTGTGCGGGATCATTGGCACGCTAGCGGTCTCGTTGAGCCCTGATTTCAGTCTAGGTGTTCAAGCATTGGGTGTGTTGGCCTATGCCGCCGTATCTTTCCCGTTTGCTTTGATTCTATTCTTCGTGCTGAAGGCAACCTGCGGATTGCGTGTGAGCAAAGAAGAGGAGTTGAAGGGCCTAGACTTAGGTGAGCATAACATGGAAGCCTACAGCGGATTCCAGTTCTTCACGAACGTATAACCGGAAGGAGTAACATAGCATGAAACTAATAATTGCATATATTCAGCCGGAAGCGCTACCGGAAGTAAAACAGGCGCTCTATGAAAACGAGATCTTCAAAATGTCGATCACCAATGCGATGGGATGCGGTCAGCAAAAAGGCTACCAAGAAAATTATCGCGGGGCGGATCTTGAAGTGAATCTGTTGAAAAAACTGCGGATTGAGATTGCCGTGAATGATGAGTATGTCCCGAAAGTGACGGATGCCATCACAACGGGTGCTCGTACGGGAAACATCGGCGATGGAAAAATCTTCGTGATGGATCTGGGTGAGTGCATCCGAATCCGAACCGGTGAGACCGGTGAGGAGGCGGTAGGGTAAGAAATAATTTTCTCTCCTCCTGGAGCTCGGTCATCGAAAGGTGGCCGGGCTTCTTTTTTGGGTTATTCTTTTCCCGTTAAATCGGTTTACGAGGGAAGGGCATTCAAGTAGGTTTCATCTTTTGAAAACGTTGAGGGAGAAGACTATGGGAGCAAACTATTTTAATTCATTGCCGATGCGGTTGCAGCTGGAAGAGTTAGGCACATGCCGCTTCATGGATGCATCGGAATTTGCGGGCGGTGTTGCTGCGGCAGAAGGCTTGAAGATTGTAATTGTCGGTTGTGGAGCGCAGGGTCTTAATCAGGGCCTGAATATGCGCGATAGTGGATTGGATGTGGCGTATGCATTACGAGATGCAGCCATCGCAGAGAAGCGCCAGTCTTTCTTGAATGCGAGTGAGAATGGCTTTGCGGTTGGCTCTTATGAGCAGATGCTTCCCACAGCTGACATTGTTATGAACCTGACGCCGGATAAGCAGCACACTAAAGTGGTTGAAACAGTAATCCCGCACATGAAAGAAGGTGCGGTGTTCTCCTATGCGCATGGTTTCAATATTGTGGAAGAGGGGATGCGTATTCGGGAGGATTTAACGGTTATTATGGTGGCGCCAAAATCGCCGGGCTCGGAAGTTCGTGAGGAGTACAAGCGGGGTTTTGGCGTGCCGACGCTGATTGCGTGTCACCGCGAGAACGATCCGAAGGGTAATGGACTAGAGATAGCAAAGGCGCTATGTGTGGCGCAGGGTGGGCATCGCGCAGGCGTGCTTGAATCATCATTCGTTGCCGAAGTTAAGTCTGACTTGATGGGCGAGCAGACGATTCTGTGTGGGATGCTACAGGCGGGATCACTACTCTGCTTTGATAAGATGGTGGCGCAAGGAATTGATGCGAACTATGCCTCAAAATTTATTCAGTATGGCTGGGAGGTCATCACGGAAGCGCTGAAGCAGGGTGGCATAACGAATATGATGGATCGCCTCTCTAATCCGGCTAAGTTGAAGGCGTTCGAACTCTCAGAGCAGTTGAAGGGCATCATGCGGCCGCTGTTCGAGAAGCATATGAATGATATTATTACGGGCCATTTTTCCAGCACGATGATGGAAGATTGGGCAAATGATGATGCTAACTTGCTGGGCTGGCGCGCAGCAACAGGTGAGACGGCGTTTGAGAAGACGCCGAATACAGAAGATGAGATTGCCGAACAGGCGTACTTTGATCAGGGTATCCTGATGGTGGCTATGGTGAAGGCAGGCGTTGAGCTGGCATACGAGTGCATGGTCGAAGTCGGCATCAAGCCGGAGTCAGCGTATTATGAGTCTCTGCACGAGACACCGTTGATTGCCAATACGATTGCACGGAAAAAATTGTTCGAGATGAACCGGATTATTTCTGATACGGCTGAGTATGGTTGTTACCTTTTTGCCCATGCATGTGTTCCATTGCTCGAAGCGTTCATGAGCGGTGTGGATACGGATGTGATCGGCAAAGGACTCTCTTTGAAGGATCTGGGTGTCGATAACATTACGTTGGTTGATGTAAATGCGGCTATTCGGTATCATGAAGTAGAGATTATCGGTGAGCAGCTGCGGGCTGCTATGGATGGAATGAAAGCTTTGTAAATAAAGATATATGGGCACAAAAAAAGACCTCTACAGGAGGTCTTTTTTTTAATGCATGGCGAGGATGACGGGACTCGAACCCGCAACCTCCAGCGTGACAGGCTGGCGCTCTAACCAATTGAGCTACACCCCCGCAAAAGGAAGCGAAATAGTATTGAATTATGGGGTTGGCGCAAGTGGAAATTAGCTTTTTTTATCGTTGAGTCAGTCGCGGATCTGCCCAGTGCCTTCGATGATAAATTTATAGGTGGTCAACTCTTCTAGGCCCATGGGACCACGGGCGTGTAATTTGTCGGTGCTGATACCAATTTCGGCGCCCATTCCGAATTCAGCGCCATCGGTGAAGCGGGTGGAGGCATTGACGTACACAGAGCTGGAGTCGACCTCGGCTAGAAACTGTTTTTCGCTGTCTACGTCGCGGGTCACAATGGCATCGGAATGTCCAGAGCCGTAGTGATTGATGTGATCAATAGCGGCTTCGGTATCTTCTACCACCCGAATAGCAAGGGTGAGATCGAGGTATTCTGCATGCCAGTCCTCTTCGGTGGCGGCATGGGCAGACGGGACGTGACTACGTACAGCTTCATCTCCGTAGAGGGTGACACCGGCGGCTTGTAAGCGCTCGCCCATTGTGGGTAGAAATTCGCCAGCAATATCGGTATGAACCAATAGTGTTTCCATGGCATTGCAAACACCGGGCCGCTGGCACTTTGCATTCTCGGCGATGGCCCATGCCATATCGAGTTCAGCGGTGGCATCGATATACGTATGACAGATGCCTTTATAGTGTTTGATAACGGGAACAAGAGCCATCTCGGTGACGGCGTTGATTAGCCCCTCTCCACCCCGGGGAATGATGAGGTCGAGATAGTTGGTCATCCGGCAAAGTTCGCGTACGGCTTCACGATCGGTGGTGGGAACGAGCTGAATGGCGTTGGGAGGAAGACCTTTGGCTTCGCCGCCTTCCTGCAGAGCATTGGCAATTGCGAGGTTGGAGTGGATGGCCTCTTTGCCGCCGCGCAAAATAACGGCGTTGGAGGTTTTGAAGCAGAGGGCAGCGGCATCGCAGGTGACGTTTGGGCGAGATTCAAAGATGATTCCGATTACGCCGATGGGGGCGCGTACTTTACTGATGTGGAGTCCGTTAGGGCGGTTCCAGGCAGCGATTTCGGTGCCAACGGGATCATTAAGTACGGCGACATCATGGAGGCCCTTGATCATGCCGTCAATACGTGCGTCGTTTAGTTCGAGGCGGTCGAGCATGGCGGAAGAGAGGCCGGCTTCTCGGCCGGCTTCAAGGTCTTTGGCATTGGCAACTTGTATGGTGGCGCGGTGTGCTTCAAGGGCTTCCGCCATTGCTTCGAGAATAGCGTTTTTTTTACGCGCGGAGAGGCGGGCGAGTTGACGGCTTGCCTGTTTGGCGGATTGTCCGATGTGATTCATCTGTTCTTGTGTGTTCATAGGTTTTCTCCGGTTATAACATGACGAGGTTGTCGCGATGAATAATGGGTTGTCGCGTTGACTGTTTGCGCAAGGTTTCAATCGATAGGTTGTCGGCTTCAATAAGACCGCGCGCGATGGGCGTGCCGGTAGGGTTGATGATCTCTACCATGGCACCGGTACGGAATTTTCCTTGGTGGGATAGGATGCCTGCAGGCAGCAGGCTCTTGCCTTTGTGAAGCGCTTCTTCGGCACCGGCATCAATGGTGATGCTACCTTCGACGCGGTTGAAAAAAGCGATCCAGCGTTTACGATTGGAGATGTTTCGTTCGCGGGGAGCAAGCAGGGTGCCTTCGTCTTGTCCGTTTAGTATACGGCTCAGAGCGCCGGTTTTGCGTCCGTTGGCAATGACGACGGGGATGCCGTTTTTGGCGGCGAGCTCGGCGGATTGAAGTTTGGAGGCCATGCCACCGGTGGAGAGGGTGTCCTGTTTGTCGGCGACGAGAGAGAGGATGGCGTCGTCGATCTCATCGATAAGGGAGACGCGGCGGCTGCGACCGTTGGCGGCGG
>CAXGYR010000052.1:0-9510 GCA_964014015.1 uncultured Kiritimatiellaceae bacterium | reverse complement strand
AAAGATAGATCGAATCGCTCAACCCCCAGAGCCATGATTTCCATGCAAAAAAATGCAAAAAATATCAATCCCAGGCGTTGAGTGAAACCCATGTTATTCGCTATCCCCAGAACGGACCTTAATCTTATCAGAATGATAATGTTGGGTCACACTCTCTACAGATTTCGGCTGATTTGGTGGAACTTGATATAATACTCTCAATTGCTCCAGTTCATCATGCATCCGAGTGACGGTCTTCTTGTAGGCAGGATTACCATACTGATTAACCATCTCATTCGGATCGGTCTCCATATCGATTAATTCCCATTCATCGACGTCATAATAGTGAATCAACTTATAGCGTCCATCATAAGCTCCTTCATGCCGATACACCATGTGCCAGCCAGGATACTCATAATAATGATAATAGTGGCTATGACGCCACGAGACATCCTCATCTCCTTGCAACAATGGAACCAAACTCGCCCCTTGCATCCGAGCAGGTGCCGCAGAACCTGCCGCGTCTAAAAACGTCTGAGCAAAATCAAGATTCGAAACTAAATTCGTACAAACTGAACCAGGCTCCGTTACACCCGGCCAACTAATCAATAAAGGCGTCCGATATGATTCATCATACATAAAGCGCTTATCAAACCAGCCATGCTCACCTAGATAAAATCCTTGATCCGACGAATAAACAAAAATGGTATTTTCCAATAATCCTTCCGTCTCCAACCAATCCCAAATTTCACCTACTGAATCATCCACAGACTTAATACACGCTAAATAATCCTGCAAATATCGTTGATATTTCCAACGAACCAAATCATCTCCCATCAAATCCGCCTTTTTAAAAGCCTCATTAATAGGATCATATATTTTTTTCCATGCCGATATTTGACCCAAAGACATCCTCGAAAACCTATTAGTATGGTAGGCTTCTACCTTTAAATCCGAACCTAATAGCATTGTGTTTCGAAGAGTCATATCTTGATTCTTCGCCGCTAATGATCGATTTTCATAAATATCAAAAAGCGTCTCAGGCTCGGGAAAAACAACATCTGAGAATGCGCCCAAATACTTCGGAGCAGGCGACCAATCCCGATGTGGTGCCTTGTGCTGTACCATCAATAAAAAAGGCTCATTCTTATCACGATTCCCTTCAAGCCAAGTAATCGCTTTCTCGGTAATTATCTCAGAAACATATCCCTTTTCACGGTGAATACCATTAGCACTCCTAAAATCTGGATTATAATATTGGCCCTGTCCCGGCAATATTTCCCAGTGGTCGAAGCCTGTAGGCTCACTTGCAAGATGCCATTTACCAATCAAAACAGTCTGATATCCATTCCGTTGCAATATTTTTGGGAACGTCGGTTGAGACCCATCAAATTTTCTATGTTCATTTGAGAAAAATTTATTAATGTGACTATAAGTTCCCGTTAAAATGGTTGCTCGACTTGGTCCGCATATAGAATTTCCCACCAAACATCGATCAAACAGCATACCTCTCTCAGCAATCTTATCTATAAAAGGTGTCGGCGCTAATTTAGCCAACTCATGTCCATATGCACCAATTGCCTGCGTGGCATGATCGTCCGAGAAAAGAAAAACAATATTTGGCTGCTTTGCTGATATTGTAAAACAGACAACAGACAGACTTATGGTTGTATATAACGATCTCATATCAATAATCTCTTCTCCTGCAACTACATTACTTTTCTACTACGAAAACATTCCCGAAATACTTATATATCGTCAACCAATATAAAAAAAGCATCAATGCCTACATACACCGGAAAAGTTTGACGAGCTATATTCAATCAACCATATTGGAAAAATAATGATTCAAGAAAAAGCAACCGTTCTCAAACACGATAATTTTCAAGGCGACTACCGCATCCTGCACCTCGCCTCTCCCGGCATCGGCCCCCACGTTAAACCAGGACAGTTCATCCACCTACAAGTGCCCCAGCTCGGCGACCGCATTCTTCGCCGCCCCTTCAGTATTTATAAAGCTGACGAGCAAACCATCACCCTCCTCTACAAACCCGTCGGACGCGGCACCGCCTCCATGGTTCTCCTCAAACCCGACCACACCGTCGACATCATCGGCCCTCTCGGCAACGGCTATCCCGCCGCCGCCGAACAAAGCCTACCCGTCCTCGTCGCCGGTGGCTACGGCAACGCCGCTCTCTACCTAAAAGCCCGCTCCCTCAACCGCAAAGGCGTCGCCTTCTTCGGCGGTCGCACCGCCGAAGATATCCTCTGCGTCGAAGAGTTCCAAGCCCTCGGCTGGGACGTACGCCCCACCACCAACGACGGCTCTCTCGGCACCCAAGGCCTCGTCACCGACGCCTTCGACCCCTGGATGCAACAACAAGATATCCCCAACCTCGAACTCTTCGTCTGCGGCCCAGGCCCCATGCTCCGCGCCATGGGCGACCGCGCCATCCAACACAACTTCACCGCCTGGCTCTCCCTCGACGAAAACATGGCTTGCGGCGTCGGCGCCTGCCTCACCTGCGTCATCAAACAAAAAACCGAATCCGGCTGGCAATGGGCCCGCTGCTGCAAAGACGGTCCCGTCTTCGAATCAAGAGAGGTACTCTGGGATGAATAAACCCAATCTAGCCGTTCAGCTCGGCTCCCTGACCATGCAAAACCCCGTAACCGTCGCCTCCGGCACCTTTGGCTACGGCCCCGAATATGCCCCCCTCGTCGACCTTAACCGCCTCGGCGCCATCACCGTCAAAGGCATCGCACCCGACGTGCACCTCGGCAACAACACCCCCCGTACCTACGAAACCCGCGGCGGCATGCTCAACGCCATCGGTCTACCCGGCCCCGGCGCCCAAGGCTTCCTCGACACCTACATCCCCTTCCTCGCCGACTACACCACCCCCGTCATCGTCAACATCTGGGGTAAAACGATCGATGAATACGGCACCGTCGTCGAACAACTCGACGCTGAAGCCGGTATCCACGCCTACGAAATCAATCTCTCCTGCCCCAACATCAAAGAAGGCGGGTCCGCCTTCGGCACCGACCTTGACCCCTTCACCCGCGTCATTGATCTCGTCCGACAGAAAACGGACAAACCCATCATTCCCAAACTCGCCCCCAACGTCGCCAACATCGGCGCCTTCGCCAAAGCCGCACAGGATGCCGGTGCCGACGCCCTCGCCATCATGAACTCCTTTCCCGCCATGGGCATCGATATCAAAACCCACAAACCCGTTCTCGCCAACGGTAGCGGCGGACTCAGCGGACCCGCCATTAAACCCATCGCCATCAAACTCGTCCACGACGCCGCACAACACACCACCCTACCCATCATCGGTATGGGCGGCATTTTCGAACCCGAAGACGCCATAGAATTTCTTATCGCCGGCGCAACTGCTGTCGCTGTCGGCACTGCTAACTTCATCGATCCCAGCACCGCGATCCGCGTTATCGAAGGCATCGAAGCGTATCTTGAACAACACCAACACACCAACATCCAAGACATCATCGGCACCGTCAATTTTGGATGAAAATCCATCGGACCAAAGAGCTTCCGCTCATTCTCTTGTTTACCGCGCTCCTCATATTTTACGCACTCATCCAAGAAGAATCCAATATTCCACTGACCGATCACCTACCCCCGACTGCTCAAATCCTCTTTCAAGGAACGCCTCAGCAACTCATCGAAAACCCCCTCATTCATACCCTCAACCAAGCCGTACAAACCCCCCTTGACTCCACACTCACACAACAATCCTGGTTCAGTCATATTCATCACCAACCTTTGCTGATCGCTCGGCTGCCCCATCGAACGCTCGGACAAGAGAACAGCTGGGTCGCCCTACTCCACCTCGGCAACCAAACCCCCTGGTTACGCACCCGCCTCAACCAGACACCTTCCGCTCTCACACGGCTACCCAACATCGCCGCCTGCCCCGTCTGGAAAATCGAATCCAACCCCAATAACTCCCAAGCACAACTCTACGTTGCCTGCACCGAAAACCTCATCATCGCTTGTCACACCCCCAATCCAGATGATATCAAACTCTTTATTCATTTTACAAAGCACTAAAAATCCTTAACGGAGAAATGCACATGTTTAAACGGTTCCTTCCTCTAACGCTCCTGCTTGCAGCCTGCAGTACTCCCTCCCTAAAACCCAGCCAGGAGAGCATACTTCCCGAGGTTCAACAACAAGCCTATCTTTCACATGCCAAGCCCGCTCAACACTTCGGCTTTAAAGTCTTTCCAATTGAAAATGGGGAAGTCGGCATGCGCGGTTCCGCACGCCTCCATCCCAACCAACAAGCCGTCCTGCCCATGGCCGGAAAATTATTACCTGTTCTTCCCATCGGCGGGCTTAACCTCAAACATCCCAGCCACGCCCTACTCGACACCGGCTCACCCACCAGCTGGATGGAATTTAGTTACGCCCAGAAAATCCATACCGACTTTCTCTCCTTCCGCGAACGCAACTTTCCCTACCGTGGCGGCTACAACACCGGCAACGTCCCCGCCTACGGCGCCATTGCCCATCAGCTCCGCATCGATCAACTCTTTATCGACAATCTCCCACTCTACATCCGCATGGCCACCGACTCACTCGGTCCGCAAGCCCGCAACATCGAAGCCCCGCCCATAACCACCGTCCTCGGCTATGACTGTCTTCAGCTCTTTTCTGCCATTCAATTCGACTTTCTTCACAACACCATCCGCCTCTCCACATCCAGCCCCTTTACCCCAAACGATGAATGGCTCATTTCACAAGCTCCCATCGTACAGCAGCAAAACGTAGGCCTCGCAGTTGAAGCCGCTATTTTCGGTAAAAACACACCGGTAGTGCTCGACCTTGCCGGCGACTACTTTCTCGCTCACCCCGAAGCCAACGGCTCTACCGTTCGCCAACTCAGCTTCGGAGATCTCGTCTTTCGTCAAGTCAGCCAGATTCCACTGCCCCCCGGCACGCTACCTCGCGCCGGACGCAACCTCTTTGCCGGGCTCATCGTGACCATCTGTCCCCAAGACGGTATCGTCTACTTCGAACGCCCTCAATAAACAGAACGGGCGCCCTATCCAAGACGCCCGCTCCAACAACCTATCGACTAAATTTGCTTACTGCAGAATAAAACCAAACCCGAGATTAATCACATCGTTCTCCTCGGTTCCGTTACCCCGCTTCTCCGTCATATAATCCAATTTCAACACAACCTGCTGCGTTAACAACGCATGCAGTCCCAGTGTCAACTGTTCACGCTCAAACGCATCCATATCCACCGCTCCGCCGGAAATATCACCGTCCTGCGTATCAAACGTCGAGAAACGAACAAACGGAATCAACGCCGCCTCGCTCCACTTCGTATCCGCAGCACCCGACCACACTTTGTAGCCCACTGTCAGATAATAACCTCCGAACTCATCGCCCACACCCGCAGGCAACACATCCACATCCGACTGAGATCCCGATGCCCAGACCCCATTCAACGTTAAATCACCCACTTCATACTCAAAGTCAGCCGATAAAATAGAAACCTCGTTGCCTTGATTCGCATGGTCAGCACCTTTAGAGCCGTGATCCGTCGGCCCCTGATAAAAACCAGCACCAGCACGCAGCCCTTCCACACCGAAGTAGTCAAAACGACCCGCGTAGCTCAAGCTTTCCGCACCCGCATACGAGGGCTCTCGACCTCCACGAATACCATTTGAATCCGTAAAATCACTCGCATCCAAACCACCCACCGCATACAGCTCGTAGGAGATATTGTCCGTCAGATCACCGAAGATGCCCACCCCATCAATCGACCACGTCGATGGCAGAATATACTTCTCGAGATCCGGACGCTCCACGCCATAGAACAGCGGTGGCTCATGACGCGGACCCACAATGCCAAGCGGGGCTAACGTGCGACCGAGGCGAACACCAAATGTTTCTGTCAATTGTAGATCTACACTGAACTGCTCCAGTAGCACATATCCTTGACCTTTACCTTTGTTGCCAGCCTGCGCATGCTCCAGCTCCGTTTCTGTATTCAACCGAATCCAGTCATTGAACTGATAGCCTAGGTAAACAACCGCACGATGATAATCCATATAATCATCACCACCATCTTGCTCGGAACGAACGTGCATTTCGCCGTACCCACCGATGGAAAGACGATTGCTCATTTCAAGCAGATCCGCCTTCGACTCTAGCGCACTCACGCGCTCCTCCAGATCAGCCGCAGCAACCGCCACCACCGATAATGAGCAGAACAATGCTGCTCCCATTACTTTCTTCATTTATTTCTCCTCAATCCGTGTTTCCCCATCAGCCACACGCATCGAGATAATACAGCGATTCAAGCGGCTGATTCAGGTCGGTTCAGCCACTGAACCCGCTAACACTGAATGAATGATTTCATTTCCGCCCCGAGGCCTCCTCGGCAGCCTGAACACAACGCGCACCGCGCGCCGATGAATATGTCGTACTAATTC
The DNA here is from genome assembly GCA_964014015.1 of uncultured Kiritimatiellaceae bacterium. Lineage (GTDB taxonomy): Bacteria > Verrucomicrobiota > Kiritimatiellia > Kiritimatiellales > Pontiellaceae > Pontiella. The sequence goes on along the minus strand of CAXGYR010000052.1, from coordinate 3,054 downwards.
AGTCCTATTTACGCAAAAGATTTCTCAAAAAAAATACACACAATCAGTAACAGAAACCAACCAGCCCACGTTTATATAATTGAATTTAACAACTGTTTGAGCGCAACCCACAACCCACAACGCGCTCGCTACTCCGAAAAACCCCTGCATTAGCAGGGTTTTTTTTTGCCTCCACCCCCCTTATTCCGCTATACCTCACCCACGTAAAAATCATGAAAACACCCCAACCATCCGAAAACAACTCCCACCAGCCCCCCCGCGAAATTCTCAATCCCAACCTCTTTGCCGACGAAATCAACTTCTCCAACACCGAACAAATCCTCTTTCAAGACGACCTCGATCCCGCCGACACCCCCCACGCCGCCGAACTCACCGACACCCAAGCCGACACCCGCTACCAACCCCTACAGAAAATTAACGACGGCGGCATGAAAACCATCTGGGAAGTCAAAGACACCCGCACCCGCCGCACCCTCGCCATGGCACTCATCCAAGCCGACCGCATCGCCTCACAAGACGACATACAAGCCTTCCTCCACGAAGCCCGCCTCACCGCCCACCTCCAACACCCCCACATCCTACCCATCTACGACATCGCCCTCGACAAAACCGGCAACCCCTACTTCACCATGAAACGCCTTCGCGGCGAAACCCTCGAACCCATCCTCACCCGCCTTCAGCAAGGCGACGCCGCCACACGACAAGCCTATCCCCTCACCCGCCTCCTCCAAATCTTCCTCAACATCTGCGACGCCGTAGAATACGCCCACACCAAAGGCGTCCTCCACCTCGACATCAAACCCGCCAACATCATGATCGGCGACTACGGCGACCTACACCTCCTCGACTGGGGACTCGCCACACTCATCACCACCTCCGATGCCCCCGCCCATCTTTCCGACGCACCCAAACGTACTATCGTCGGCGGAACCCCCGGTTACATGGCTCCCGAACAAGCCCACGGCACCTTTCAAGAAGTCCACTTCCACACCGACATCTACATGCTCTCCGCCCTCCTCTACCACCTCCTAACCCTCTCCCCACCCCACACCGGCAACACCGTTGAAGACATCCTCCACCACACCGTACAAGGCACCATCCCCCCACCCAAAACCAACAACGCCCTCTCCGCCATCGCCATGAAAGGCCTCGCCAACTCTCCCTCCGAACGCTACCCCACCGTCGCCGCCCTCACCCACGATCTCCGCAACCACCTCAACGGCTACGCCACCCTCGCCGAAAACCCCACCCTCCTCACCCACCTCCAACTACTCATCAACCGCCACCGCACCGCCACCCTCCTCCTACTCCTCGCCCTCCTCATCATCGCCACCACCCTCACCCTCAGCTTCCGCTCCATCCGCCACAGCGAACAACTCGCCCTCAACGCCCTCGATCAGCTCCAACAAAAAAACCAATACATCCAACAAACCGCCCTCGCCGTCGCACCCGACTACCTCGAACTCGCCCGCCAACACGAACACCAATACCGCTTCCAACAAGCCGACACCGCCCTCGAAACCGCCCTCGCCTTCAACCCCCAAAATCCCCAAGCCCGCCTCCTTCAAGCCCACCACCACCTCAGTCAACTCCAATTCGACAAAGCCCACGACCTGCTCACCGAAGTCGACGGCATTCCCACCGCCTCCGCCCCCACCGCACTTCGCCTCGCCAGCAAATACCGCAACCAGCCCCCCATCACCGACACCCAGCTCCCCCAACTCACCGCCGACTTCATCCAACACAATCTCACCCCCCTCCTACCCCGCCTCTTCAACCACCTCAACCGCGCCCCCCTCAACCCCCAGACCCGTTTCCCCGCCCTTCAAGCATGCCTCCAACAGCTCAACCCCGAAACCCCCAATCTACAACTCCAGCAAACCTCCTTCGGTGCCACCGGTCACCTCATCAACCTCGGCAACAACCCCGAACTCAGCAACCTCATCCCCCTCACCGGTCTCCCCATCACCATCCTAAACCTCAACCAAACCGGCCGCCCCGACCTCACCCCCCTCCGTCTCGACCAACTCCGCGAACTACGCCTCAGCAACACCCGCCTCGAACGCCTCAACGAAATCGGCGACCTCCCCCAACTCAACGTCCTCGACATCTCCCGCACCCGCATCAACGACCTCAGCAGCATCCTCCGCTACCCCAACCTCACCACGCTCAACCTAAGTGAAATCCCCAACCTCATCCTCTCCCCCCGCCTCGTCTGGTGCCAAAAACTCACCTCCATCACCCTCTCCGCCACCCACGCCAACCAACCCATTATTCCCACCCTCACCGCCCGCGGTATCCTCCTCCTCTACGAAACGAGCGCCCCATGAACGACCCCAACTTTCAGCCCACCCGCGTCACCCTCCTCCAACGCCTCCAATCCGGCAAAGACCAATCTGCCTGGCTCGAATTTGAAACCACCTACCGCGCCTTCATTTTCAGCCTCATCCTCCGCATGGGCATCCCCCAAGAAGACGCCGAAGACATCAGCCAAACCGTCCTCACCAAAGTCTGGCAAAAAATCGAAGACTTCGAATACAACCGCAACCGCGGCAAATTTCACAACTGGCTCGCCGCCATGACCCGCAACACCGTCAAAGACTTCTTCCGAACCAAGAAAAACTTCATCACCGGACGCGACGCCGTCGAATACCAAGAATCCTACGACACCATCGAACAACAAATTCTCCCCGACATCGAAAAACTCGCCCGCGAAGAGTGGGTCCTCCACATCACCAACCTCGCCTGGAACAACATCAAAAACGACCTCCACGAAAACAAACGCGCCGTCTTCAAGCTCGTCTCCAACGAAACCCCCAATCCCCAGATCGCCGAACAAGTCGGCATCTCCGAAGCCAGCGTCCGCGTCTACAAAGCCGAAGTCTTCCAAAAAATGCGCGCCGAAATCGACCGCCTGAACAACGAACTCAGTTAAATCTCATTTTTTCGATAACAGATGTCTGGTTGCTCACGTACTATTAATTGTAGTAACTCCACTATCATGTCGAGCAACCCACAGTAACATCGCCGACATGCGACTTTCGGCCCGCCACC
>CAXGYR010000051.1:0-9525 GCA_964014015.1 uncultured Kiritimatiellaceae bacterium | reverse complement strand
TCTAATAATCTAGATGCCTGTTTTTTTTATCTCTTTTTCCTGATTTTTTTTCAAAACTAATATCGGTCCTTTACTTTTTGTTTGCGGAGTTAGATGAGGTTACCTCAGTCGTATGATTCTGATGCATACTCTCTGCCCTGTCGACCTCTAATGCGGCGGTGATCATACCCCCTGTCCAAACATCTAACACAATAGCATGCTCATAGATGATCGCCATTTTACCCACATCTGCTGGCTCCGCTTTTGTTTCAGGAAGCGCATTATATAATTGAGCATACCGACGAGCTACATCAACCGACCGCCGACGCTTCAAACTGGCTAGTTGCGAGCGACGAGCTGATAAACTTCGCTCTTCATGAGAATGTATCAATTTGGTAAAATTCCATTCAAATGTTACTGCCCACTCTGTTCTATCGCTAAATCCAATCTGCTTATATTCATCCACCGTTTCTACACTAATATTACCATTAGATTCCTCTCTACGATTTGACTGATAAGAGAGCAGATCATACTCGGAGACTCCTTCCGGAAAATAATGACCTCGAATAGTCAGATCAGGATAGAGTGCACTTTTTCGAATCCTGTGGGTTAATTCCGACGAATGAAGGTTGATGCCCGTTTCTTTCAATGCCCCTTGTATTAATTGTTGCATGTGCGGCATGTTTTCTTTGGTCAGCTGCATGTAATCTGTCTTCGCTACACTTATGCCACACGTGCTCATCCATGTGAGTGTAAGTGCTACATATATTCGTTTTTTTCTCATACGTATGATTCCCCTCAAACGCTTAGTTAGATGCCCCGCCCAAGACTTCAATGCCATCATCTTGACCATCTCTTACTTCAATAATTGACTCCATGTCATTTACCTTGGAATGGCTCTTAACCACACTCTTATTTTCATGATCAGAACGGCGATCAACCAATATAATATTTACATCTGATGATGTACTAATGGCCCGCGTTAGCAAACCTCCGCTTAAACTGTCTAAAATAGCCGCATGCTCAACAATAATGAGTGCCTTTGACTCAGCAATCGACTCTGAATCGTTTTCAGGAAGCGCCGCTATTAATTGCCCGTAAGAACGCGCAATCTGATTGAGTGCAAAACCCTCTTGATCGATTTGATTGATCATATCAGCCAATGTATTTAACTCTTCCGAATCAAATCCAAAAAGTTTTTGCAAATCCCACCGGAGAGATAACGACAAGGTTTCGCGGGTATCAAATTGATTCGGTAACGCTCCGTGCTGTGCTTGATCACTGCTATTATTAAACGCACCATTGCGTGTAGCATACGTGCTACGATCGTAAAAACCATACTGTGGAAGTGCATCAGATGCGTGTCCATAGCTAAGATTAACCGACTCCGGCAGCAAGGAAGAACGATGCACTCGAGTGACTCGCTCTTTAAAATTAGCTAAATTAAAATCTAAGTTTGCATAAGCAGCAGCAACTACATCATGCGCACTTGGAAGCGTTGAAGGCGTCAATTGCAAATAATCCACAGCAGGTACAAATGAATTGAATGCGTCTGCCTGAGAGGAACTACACATAAAACCTATCAGGACAAGGACGCTAAAAGCCCTATTTATTTTTTTCATATCTCAATTCCTGTATTAACTCAGCCTCATATTTTACCAGTCAGACTTAGACATATTCATTCTGACCTCTTCACGATTCTTGGCAAAACGTTCTTTATCTTTCTCTAGCTTTTCTCTGAATTGTTGTATCCGAGCACTATCAGCTTCTTCATCTAACCCACGAATGCGTTGTTGATATACCACTTCAGCTTGCGCTTCGAAACGATCTAACTGATCAAACCGGGCTTGATATACTTCATCTAAATCCTCTGCATCGATGTGCTCTAAATATGCATCCATAACACGTTCTAATTCGGCAACTTTATCCGGCATGCTATCTGCTATATTATTTTTCTCTCCATAATCATTTTTTAAATCATAGAGGCGAACTTCGCCCGTACGTATATGACGCATCAACTTATAATCACCTAGTCTAATTACGCTTAAGGGCGGCGCAAAATAACAGGGATAATGAAATACAAAACCCTCTACAGGTCGCGATACCTCACCTTTATTTCCCTCTTCAAAAACCTCTTTTAAACTGCCTCCATCCAAATCTTCCGGCAACGAAGCTCTACTCCCTGAAAGGTTATGAAGCGTCGGTAACAAGTCCCATTGTGCGACTGGCACATCACATTGAGCGCCTGATAATACGGAAGGACCGGCCACCACAAAGGGTACCCGTAATCCCCCCTCATACAAAGTCGCCTTCCCTCCACGTAGTGATCCATTTGGATGCATGCCTCCCCCATTATCAGAGGTGAATATAATGTAGGTATTATCAGAGATACCGCTTTCCTCTAATGCATCCATGATGGCGCCTAAACTCGCATCCACCTCTTCGAGCATGGCTGCATACTGCAATCGCCAAGATGTGATACGTTTTCCCTGACTCATCTCTTGTGGGTTCAGATAGTCCTCATCACGACAATATTTACCCCTAGGTAATTTACGATACTTCTCTATAAGCGCTGAGCTCGCAGCATGCGGTACATGCACAGCATAATGGGAAACCATCATAAAAAAGGGGCGCTGACCTGCATGTTTTTTTATGAAATTTACAGAGGTATCTGTTAACGAATAAATACGTTTAGGGTCGTCGTTAGGCAGAGGTGTACGGTTATTTATAGAGTCATACTCTCCATGAAAATTTCCATTGGGCCCGATGTCATATTCATCAGTCACATCATAACCGAGTACTTTCATGAACTCATTTTCCATACCTTTACCAAAATGAGCTGTAATATAATTTGCTTTAGCACCTTTTACCACATCTGCCATTGATGTGTGTTCACCCCATTTCAGCCCTCTCTTAAGGGCTAGCACATCATTCACAAATGTGTACTTTACTCGTCCAGGTGTCTTGCCCAATTGGATACTTTTACGCGAGGGCGTGCAAGTCGGCGCAGGCGCATAGCCATTCGAGAATTTCATCCCCTTAGCAGCCAGTCGTTCTAATGCAGGTGTTTGATTAAAATCGCTTACAGATTCACTATCTCCGTCCATCATCGGTACCGATGTATCTGCCCAGCCGAGATCATCAACATAAAAAATAATAATATTAGGGGATAAGCTGGCTTTATCGACGGTATCTGCGGCCTGACTTAAACGTGCAACGCCTAAAAATATTATGCAAACACATACAAAACGTATCATGATATCATTCTCCTATTCACCCTCTATTCATAGACCGAGCTACCATAAAAAAACAATGTTGTTTTCCGCCTTAGATTTGTCTGATCACGACATATAAAGAAGCATTTTATTTGAGCTATTCTTCCAACTGATATTGCCAATGCTCAACAGATACATAGGGTTGATCCGCCGGATCGTTATTAAATTTAAATAGCTTTGCCGAAGTATATGAACTTGTGACATCACCAAATCCTAACTCATCTACACCATTACCGGCATACAGCGTTATGGACGATCCCCCATTCAGAACATAACTAACTGTCAAAAAAGACTCCTGCGGATCATAATTTAGCGACAACTCAATCAATTGATCATCCGAATAATTTACATCCACGATTTCAGATAAAACCGAAACCCCTGCGCTAAAATCATTATGTCGTAGTTGTAGTCTGCCATAACTATTCAAATTAAGAGAAATAACACCCTCATTACCCCCAAAACTCCATGTAAAGTCCGTCTTTGTATTAGGCGTTTCAAATGGAGCAAGTCTCACTTGAATAGATGAGTTAATCTGTGTATCTGTTTCTACGGAAAGAGCTCTGTAAAGTTCTGTACCCACCTCATCCTTCACATCCGTGAATAGATATGCCCCATCCTCAAGACCTAGATGCCCCGCTCCATGTTGTATCCACGCACTATGAAGACCGTTACCATCAAACGTTTCGTTAAATAGATAACTTTCCGAAGATATATTTTCAGGAGATCCATTTTCGATATGGTCAGTCAGCTGAACATCAACCAAAGCATTCACCTGATTATTAAAATCATACTGGATATTACCCGATGCCTGATTGGTCATATAACCTGAGGAAGCAAGCAGAATAGTTTTATCGGCTGACCATGGTTCGATTTTGAGTTGAGCTAGTCGATTTCCATTTACCTCAATGCGTCTACTTTCGACCTCATCAATGAGAGAACGTTCTACTTTAACATGTGTCCAATATTTTCTACCATCTTCAGTAATCGGCACATATGTCTCCATATAATCCCACTCATCCGGCATATGTTCTGCCACAACAAAAGCATCATCTACCACCGAATAAGAGAGGCCAAAAATGCCTTCTAAAATTAATAAAATTTTACCCGCATTAAAATTAGAGTACTGATCTCCATGAAGAGCTAATGTCTCTTTCAAGGCTTCTGGTGCGATCGGAATACCCCACTTCATATTATACTGCTTCAGGTGATGCAGCGTGAGTGTGTTCGCATGCTCCACGACATGATGTTTATACATGCCGCAAATCCCAAACCAATGCGCATCCGGTGTGACCATAAAATTCTTATTATCTACCAAATCCCAATCGATTTGAGCGGTTGTGGCAAAATGTCCATGTAGATTAAATCCATATGTACTATTCATAGCCCAATACTCTGTCATGCGCCGTGCCCATTCATCCGGAAATGAATCCATCGCTAGATAAGCAAAACTATTCCATCCCTTTCTACGCCATTGAGGATAGATCGGATTATTCTGTTCACCCGCGCCAAAATAATTTGTTACGCCATTTTTTTCCCACATATTATTGAGCCAGTTATTGAAATTATCCGCATTAACTACCGTAGCCCAACGATCTATCTCCTCTTGGGGATAACCTAAAATAGACGCCATCCGACTCAATCGATCCGCAGCAGCATATTCATACCCCCAAAGACCCGGAATTGAATTCCACATTAAGGCTCGATAAAAAGCGTATGCCTCCTGCAAAAAAGACTCATCACCAGAATGCTCATAGATTTTCCAAGCGCCTACTACATGTCCTGCAAGACTTCCCTCTAGGCCCGAATACCAAGCTTGCCCCATATTATCCGCCGGAATTCGGCCGGTTTGCAAATTTGAATACGGGAGTAAAGCTTTCCACACCAATGCATTCCCATTGGCATAGGTAGTTTTGTCGGCTGCCCACGCACCTACTTGAATCTGAAAATTGGCATCAAAACGATGTAATCCAAGAAAATTATGAACAGCTGTCTGTGTATGCGAGTACTGCTCAAATCCCACTCCAACATCAATCATATACATCATTTGTAATGCCCATAAATAATAATAGACATCGACAATATCCTGATCCGAACAACGGAAATAGGGTATCTCATCATTGAGAATATCATTCATGTAGTCCGTCTTTGCCTGCATAGCTGCCATCGGATCGCTCAGCAGCTCATTTACCGCGGTTAAGGCATTGGTATACACATCGTCCATCGCCCATACCAAAGCGATACCTTGCGTATCACATGGCAATGTAAAAGAATATAATTGTTGACCATTTTGGTTGGTTTGCTGGTAGTTCTCAATCGGCTCTGAAGCCGCTATAACTGTACTCATCCCATCGTACATTAATGGCCCTGACAAGACGATATCCACTCCATTTGTTCGAACCGGTATCGCCTCTGAAAGACCCCCTTCTACAATATGAACACAATTATACTGCGTGTCTAACTGAGCGGTAGCATTGGTCAATGTAGTGCGACTGTCTGCAAAACTCTGCCCGGAAAATTCAAGCACAATAGGTTGATCAGCAGTAATGATCGTACATGCCGCATCATTCAGAGCGATAAACTTTTCTTCTTGGATAGATACTCCACCGACCTCATATTCCACAATCATTCGGTCAGGACGCCAGATCATGGAAACAGGCGCTGGATGTGAATAACGCATCCCATCTACGATGACTGAGCCGTAGGCTACCTTGGTATGTTTATAAAATTCCCAACCCGATAAATCGTGCCCATATCCGGTATCAGGATGCGAAACAAGACCCCTTCCTCGCCCTCTTAAATCGTTAAAGAAAGGGTGGGTAAATCCAATAGTCTCCTCCTCCTGAAGATTCCATACAGGATGAAAGCCACCAATGTAGTATGTCTTATTTCCTGCAAGAAATCCGTGCTTTCTACCCTGAATTTCCTGCTCCATCTGCGTACAATAATCCACCCGTGGCGGAGCCACATCAGGCAGTGGCTCTCCAACAATGGAAAAGAGAAATCCGATACATGGACTCAGCAGATTCACTCGGACGCCCCCTTATGCATTCTCATGCGTGCGCGAGTAAATACAACCTGCTCATTTAGCCATTCTACATATTTTTCTGCTTCTCTAAGTTTGCTGTTCACCTCATTACTACCATCGTCCGAGCTTTTGATTTTTTCAACGCGATCTTTAGCATCCTGCAACCACCTATTTTCTATATCATCTAAGAAATATCCCCGTAATTGATGCACCGTTTCTGCATCCACTGAAGTGAGATATTCGTCTAATCTACGTTCTAACTGAGCGAATGTATCAGGAAGGGCTGTCTTTAGGTCTTTTCTCTCTTCTAGATCATCATGCACGTTAAAAAGCGAACTCTCTCCTGAATCTAAGTTTTTTAATACTTTAAAATGGCCGATGCGAATAGCTGACTCCGGCTCTCCATTATACCAGGGAAAATGAAAAACAAGCCCTTCTTCAGCGCGATCAACAGTACCCTGACCTCCATTATGTAAAAGTTCAACGATACTTCCTCCATCCAATGATGGAGGCAATGTACTGCCATTTCCTCCTACTAGCTCAACAAATGTAGGTAACAAATCCCATCCCGCGATAGGTATACGACAATCTGACTGCGCTTTTATCCCGGTGCCACGAACGATAAAAGGTACCCGTATGCCCCCCTCTGTAAGATCCGCTTTCGAACCCCGTAACGGTGCATTGCCACGCAGCCCTCCACCATTATCTGATGTAAAAAAAAGATAGGTATGATCTGATATACCCAATTCATCTAAACAAGCAAGCAGTTGCCCAAACGTATCATCCATATCTTGAATCATGGCCGCATAGTTTAATAACCAATTATGCTTGTACATAGAGTCGCTTATCATTTCCTCGGGCAGATAATCTTCCTCGGTTGCTTTTTGTGGCGCTGGCCATTTTCTATACTGTTCGCGAGTGGCCGCAAACGAATCATGCCAAATATGAACGGCATAGTGCGAGAGCTGCAGAAAAAACGGACGATCGGTTTCCACCTGTTCTTTTATAAAATCATTACACTTCTGGGTAAGTGAAACCATCCGTTTTGGATCGCTTTCAGGTAGAAAAGTTTTCATATCATCCTGATAATCTCCTTCTCCGTTACCCGTGGCACCATCTGATCGATCATAACCAGCCTCAGAAGGCGTAATAGAGGGAATGTGCCACTTCCCAAAATGGGCTGTAATATACGCATTATTCGCGCTTTTGATCGCTCGTGGAATCGTAGTAACACCCCGATAGTTTTCCTTTGAACGCTTCGTATTTAAGGTCGTATTAAGCAAGCGCGCGGGCGTCATCCCATGTAACATTGCATTTCTAGAAGGTGTACATACGGGTGCGGGTGCATATGCATCTGAGAATACCATCCCCTCCTGAGCGAGTCGGGCTAAATTAGGCGTTCTATAAAAATCACTTTTTGTGTCTGTCCGACCCGATATCATTTCAACCGAAGTATCCGTCCATCCTAAATCATCAATATAGATTAATATGATATTGGGCGCTCTTTCCGCTCCATAACAAAGCTGAAGCGAATAGATCATAATAAAAACAAAATAGATATAACGCATCATTTCCCTATCATAAGCCCCAAGCTACCACGATCAATAACTTCATCTGCCAGTAATATATCCGATTACGCCACTTCATTATATGGCGTGTTCTATTAAAATATTGTCGTACTATGACATTTATTCTCCGAATAAATACACGTAGAACTAATCATACATATCAAGGAAAAGGAGATAAATTATGAGAGAGCTTACACTATATGACATTAAACCATTTATTGTTGGTGCGGTATTACTCGCTATGAATGCCTCGGCTGATTTTAATGAAGATTTTAGCGGTGCCACCCTTGACCCGCTCTGGGGCGTTGCTGGTGAGGGCCACACAGGCATACAAGAGGGCAACTACCGTTTTACCGATGCAGCTGATAACAACGGCACCGAACTCTACCGCTCCATCCAAATGCCCCCAAGCGGTTCTTTTTCCACAGCTATTTCAGCTACGTTTGATACCTTCACTTCACCGAATACCAAAACCGCATTCTCATGGATTTTAAACGGACATAACGGCAACTTGTCGCTCATGTACAATAGCTTTGATAAGCTAGAACTCCGTCATAATGATTTTGATAATAAGAATGAAGGTCTTGCGACTATCCCCAATCTTGGCTTATCCGATGGTCAGACAGTTACATTTTCCATCACCTATGATCAGAAAATGAATAGTATCACTGTAAGCTTAACCGATGGTAAGGGTGAAATAAAAGAAATTTACAGTGGCCAAGGCGCTGCGGGCGGTTCCTTAGATGATTTCTACAGTCTGCGCTCTACAGCCAAGCTCTATAAATTCGACGATATGCCAGCAGACCAAGCAGCCATTCTTATCAATGCATGGAGTATGACTACCTCTGAGTGATTGAGGTTATTTTTCCGTGGGCACAACAATGCCACGTAAAATAACATTCTGAAAACAGACAAAAACGATAAGGGTGGGTATTGCTGCAATAATAAGTGAAGCAAAAACCACCCCCTGGCTTGAGAACTGTTGCAATTGATATAGCCAGACCATAAGCGTCCACATATCACGATCCTGACAAAGGATGAATGCATACATGAAATTGGCGTATGCGGCATTAAATGCACCGAGAGCAATCACGGCCAAGATTGGTTTAGATAGATTCATCGTTATCATCCAGAACTTATTCCACTCCGTAGCTCCATCTAACTCTGCTGCCTCGTAGAGTTCTTTTGGCAAGCTGTCAAAGAACCCTTTTAAGAGAAAAATGGAGTAGCCGTTTGCCATACCCGGCAATAGCAGCGCGGCAAAGGTATTTAAAAGCCCCAGATCACGTAACAACAAAAAATTGGGAATCATAGTAACTACCGCAGGAAAAGCCATTGTAGCGATTAAGAATAAAAGAATTTTATACTGACTGGACAAATTATAACGTGAAAGCGCATAGGCTGCTAGCGGATTAACCAAAAGTGCCAAGAGGATTGATAATGCGCAATAAACAACCGTATTAAACAATCCTCTTCCATAAAGTACAATATACTCAAAAACCATCTGATAATTGCGCAGAATATATTGTCTAATAAGTGCACTCTTATGCTCTTTTACATGGTGCCAATCCGCTTCTGATTGCGGCATATAAATCTGCTCAAAGGAGCCATAATCACGTTGATGTGCTTCATTAACCGCACTCAGATTATCATATTTCTTCTTTAAAAAACGGCGCCA
>CAXGYR010000050.1:0-9591 GCA_964014015.1 uncultured Kiritimatiellaceae bacterium | reverse complement strand
CTCTTTCCCTACACGACGCTCTTCCGATCTTGCCAAATTCGGAAGCGATGGCAATGGCAACGGAGCGGCGATAGGAAAGGGGTTTGTGAATGCAGCGGCTCATTAGCCAGAAGCGGGTGCCGTTGCAGATCCATGAGATGAGAATGGGTATTGCCAGAAGAGGGAGATGGCTGAGGCGGATGTTTTGGCGAAGGAGATGGAATGTCTGGTCGGAGGAGGTGAAAAGAATTACTACCGTTGAGGCAGCCACGGTAAGGACAAGTCCTTGTAGACCAATTTTGATGAATGTATTTAACTGGGGCTCTTTTTCATTCATGGGTTTTAAAATGCTTTTGGCGGTGCTGCTCGATGACGGTTTGGTAGAGGTGCACTAACTGGGCACAGGTCGTGTCGTGGCCAAAGGTTTGGATGATACGCTCGCGGCGCTGCATCCGGTCTTGATGACTTTCCTGTTTGCGCTGGATATCGCAGACGGCACGGTAAAGATCGATCGCCTTTTTTGATCGAGCGAGCATAGGTTCGGGTTCGTGAGAAAGGGTGTAGTCGAGGCCGCCGTTACGGACGGCGATAACGGGAGCACCGCAGGCTTGGGCTTCGATGGAGACAAGGCCGAAGGTTTCGGAGGTGCTGGGATGGATAAAGGCATCGGCAGCGGAGTAGAGAACGGAGAGTAGCTCGGAGCTACTGCAGTAGGGATGCCAGAAAATGCGGTCGTGTTGGCGGGCGATGCGCTGCACGGTATTTACTTGTTCTCCGTCTCCGACGATGAGTAGGGCGATGGATGGTTGGTTGTCGAAGAGGTCCATCATGCGGATGAGTTGAAGAATGTTTTTTTCGCGGGCAATGCGGCCGACATAGACGAGTAGAAAGGTTTCGGGGGGAAGTTCGTAGTCGTTGAGTAGCTGTTTTTTTTGATCGACGGGGTGAAAGCGGTGGGTGTTGGTTCCAAGGGCGATTTGATGAATACGTTGAATGCCGAGATTATGGAGTAGTTGTTCGAATCGGGGAGTGGCAACGATGGTAGCGTCCATTTTGTTGTAGAGATGGGTGAGATAGCGGGAGATGAGACGTTCGGTTTTTTCAGAAATCCAGTTGCCAGCGATTTTCTGGAGAGTGCGGCCGAGGGCGCGGGGGTAGTCGGAGTGGTAGTAAGCTATTATGGGGATATTGTTTTTTCTGGCGATACGATGGGCTATCCAGGCGGATTGGTAGGGATCGCCAATTTCGATGAGATGAGGTTGTTCGCTCTCGATTACTTCGGCAATGCGATTGCGAGATATGAGGAGCCGGTAGCTACTAGAGCCAATAAGGGGGAGAGATTTCATCTCATAGATGCGGGTATTGTATTTGGTACGCACGGCATTGCGGTGAGAGGGGATAATTAAAATATGGCTGAGGTTGGGCTGGGTGGCGTAGTAGTGAATTTTGTCATCGATGTAGCGTTTAACGCCGCCGCTTATTTCGCTGTAGAATTGAACAATATCGCAGATTTTCATGGGATATCCATTTTCGGTATTCTGTAATGTTACGGGTGTAAAATCGATTATTACATGTTAACTTTTTTAATGAATTAAGCAATCCATCCGTGCTTTTTTTGGAATTGCTTTTGATAGAGAAATCGTAAGGATGTGCAGGCTTATATGAGCGGGATAAATCAACGAAAAGTGGATCATGTTAATTTGGTGGCAACTCATGATGAGTTGGATCGCTCTCGGGGTTATTTTGACCGGATTCACCTGACACATCGGGCGCTTCCAGAACTAGACTTAGAGCAGATCGATGGTTCAGTAGAGTGGATGGGTAAGCATCTTTCGTTTCCTTTGTTAATTTCCTCCATGACGGGTGGGGCGGATGAGGAGTTGATTCGGTTGAACCGTAATCTGGCTGAAGCAGCCGAGGCGGAAGGGGTAGCGCTGGCGGTGGGCTCGCAGCGGGTGATGTTGAAAGAGGAGGGAGCTGCAGCGAGTTTTGCATTGCGAGATGTGGCTCCTTCGACGCTGTTATTGGGGAACGTGGGTGCTGTGCAACTCAATTATGGTGTGGGCGTGGAGGAGTGCCAACGGATGGTGGAGGTGCTGGGAGCGGATGGGCTCTATTTGCATTTAAATCCGTTACAGGAGGTAGTTCAGCCGGAGGGAGATACGCGGTTTAGTGGGTTAGCATCGAAGATTACACAACTCGTGGAGGCGTTGGATGTTCCGGTGGTGGTGAAAGAGGTGGGTTGCGGACTTTCAGCGGAGGATGCGTTGTTGCTGAAGGAGGCGGGTATTCAATTTGTAGATGTGGCGGGAGCTGGGGGAACGTCTTGGAGCATGGTGGAGGGGAAGCGAAGTGCTGATGGATCGATGGGAGAGCTGTTTGGCGACTGGGGTATTCCGACGCCGGAATCGTTACGGTTGATGAAGCCGTTTCGAGAGGATTTTGAGCTGATTGCTTCGGGGGGTATCCGGAATGGATTGGATATGGCTAAGTGTGTAATTTTGGGTGCTTCGCTGTGTGGATTAGCTCGTCCGTTTTTAAAACCGGCGTTGGAGTCTGTGGAGGCGGTACGTGAAGTGATCGGTCAGTTGCGGCGGGAGTATGAGGCGGCGCTGTTTTTGTTGGGGGTAGAGTCGACGCAGGCTTTAGTGGGGCGGGAGGAGTTGATTCGTCATGAAGATCGGTATTGATCAGCTTCATTTATACAGCTCGCATTACTATGTTGATTTAAAGACGCTGGCGGCGGAGCGGGGCGTGGATGTTGAGAAGTTTTATCGGGGGCTGGGTCAGGAGTTGATGGCGGTACCGGCGCCGGATGAGGATGTTGTGACGCTGGGAGCGAATGCGGCGAGTGAGCTGGCGGCAGCGGGTGAATTAGGGGATGTGGAGTTGCTACTCTTTGCAACAGAGAGTGGCATTGATCAGTCGAAGTCGGCGGGGGT
The DNA here is from genome assembly GCA_964014015.1 of uncultured Kiritimatiellaceae bacterium. Lineage (GTDB taxonomy): Bacteria > Verrucomicrobiota > Kiritimatiellia > Kiritimatiellales > Pontiellaceae > Pontiella. Next base: position 6,670 of record CAXGYR010000050.1, on the reverse strand, counting down.
GTATGTGCATAGGCTGCTGGGGTTATCGCCGCGATGCCGGACGGTGGAGTTGAAGCAGGCGTGTTATAGTGGAACGGCGGCGGTGCAGTTGGCGGTTCAGTTTGTGGCGCGGCACCCAGAGAAGCGGGCGTTGGTAATTGCGGCGGATATTGCCCGTTATGAGTTGAATAGTCCGGGGGAGGCGACACAGGGTTGTGGGGCCGCGGCGTTGGTGATCAGTGCGAATCCGCGGTTACTGGAGCTGGAGGAGCCGACGGGGTTTTATACGGAAGATGTGATGGATTTTTGGCGGCCGAATTATCGGTCGGAGGCGCTGGTGGATGGGAAATATTCAACGTTAGTATATATTCGAGCGTTGGAGGCTTGCTGGGAGCAGTATGCGGAACTGGGCGGTAGGTCGTTGGATGATTTTAAGTCGTTTTGTTATCATATCCCATTCACGAAAATGGCAGAGAAGGCGCACCGTAAACTCTGTCGGTCACAGGGTATTAAGGTGAGTGATGAGCAGTTGGCTGCGGTGCTGGGGGATAGTTTGCAGTATAGTCGGCTAATGGGGAACTGTTACACGGCATCGATGTATGTGGGGTTGGCTTCGCTATTGGAGGCGGGGACGCAAGATTTAACGAATACGCGAATTGGCTTTTTTAGTTATGGTTCGGGATGTGTGGCGGAGTTTTTCTCGGGGGTTGTTCAGCCGGGTTATGCGAAGGTGTTACGGGGAGTGGCTCATCAAGATATGCTGCGGGATCGGACGGAACTGAGCTATCAGCAGTATGAAGATATTTTTAATTATCGCGTGCCGACAGACGGGGGAGACTATACATTTCCAGAGTACCGCACAGGCCCTTTCCGGTTGAAGGGGATTAGGGGACATAAGCGGGAGTACGAGGCGTTGATGGAGAGAAATGAGAGCAGTAGCTCCGGGTAAGATTATTTTGAGTGGTGAGCACGCGGTGGTGTATGGTGCACCGGCCGTGGGGCTCGCAATCGATCGTAATGCGGTATTTGAGTTAAAACCGCAGGCGGGCCAAGAGATTGCATTTGATTTGAATGCAACCGACTCTAGCTCGTTTACATTGCTGGCATTGCGTGATTTGAAAAAGCGTGTTGAGCGCAAATATTCGCAGTTCCAGCAGGGTGAAATCGGAATCGGGTATGTGCTGAGTGCACCCGCGGATTTGTTTCGTTTTGCATTCATTCACGCACTAGACGGGTTACATCGTTCCTTGGATGCTGGGTTGGTGATGAAGCTTCGATCAACGATACCCATGGGATGCGGAATGGGCTCTTCAGCCGCAACGGTGCTCAGTGAACTACGGGCGCTGGGACATTATCTCCGAGTGGAGTTTAAGCCGGATTGGTATTATGAATACAGTCTGGAAGTGGAGCGTTTGCAGCATGGGCATCCGAGTGGCATTGATTCGTATATGGCGCTACACGGGGGTTGTGCTTATTTTAGGGAAGGCGCTGGTGAGAAGATTCCTATGCCAACGCTGCCGATGTTTTTGGTGGAAACCGGTACGCCGCAGGCTTCGACGGGTGAGTGCGTTGAGGCGGTGAGAGAAAAATTTGGGACGAGTCCCATCTGGCGAGATTTTGAGGGCGTGACAGAACAGATCCGTTCGCAGTTGGTTGCGGGCGAGTCGCTGGAGTTGCGTGAGAGTATTCGTGAGAATCATCGTTTGTTGGTCGAGATTGGGGTGGTACCGGAACAGGTTAGTGCATTTGTACGGGAGATTGAGCAGGCGGGTGGGGCGGCAAAAATTTGCGGTGCCGGTTCAGTGGCAGGTGATGCGGCAGGTGTGCTGTTGGTGTTGGCAGATGAGGCGCCAGTGGCGTTGTGCGAAAAATATGGATATGTAGTTTCTTCGTTGCGGGGTGATCCGCTGGGCACGCGGTTGGTGTAGAAGATGACGGGGGTTCGGGTCTCTGCTCCAGGAAGTTTGATGCTGTTGGGAGAACATGCCGTGTTACATGGCTACCGGAGTGTAGTGTGCGCGATTGACCGGCGAATGGAGGTGCAGTTGTCGCCTTTACCCGAGCGGGTGTTGCGGATTGATTCGGCGTTGGGGGTGTATGAATCTTCATTGGATGAGCTAGCGGCTGCGGAGGAGTTCCGATTTGTAATTGCGGCAGTAAAATCCCTTCGTTCTGAGTTGTCGAGTGGGATCGTGTTGACGATTCGGGCGGAGTTTGGTTCGGATCGGGGGTTTGGTTCTTCGGCGGCGGTTACCGTTTGCGTTCAAGCGGCACTGTTGTGTTGGGTAGAAGGGTGTATGCCAGATCGGATGCGGTTGTATCAGATGGCGTTGGAGACCGTGCGTGCGGTGCAGGGCTGCGGATCGGGAGCAGATGTTGCTGCATCGGTTTTTGGAGGGTGTGTAGGATATACGACGAAGCCGCAGTGTCAGCCGGTGAAGTGGGCGCTTCCGTTGACGGCGGTCTATTGTGGCTACAAGCGGGGGACACCGGACGTAATTCGTTGGGTGGAGGAGCGTTTTTCGGATGAACCTAATCGATTAGTGGAGCTGTATAAGCGCATTGATGAGTGTGCGGTGCGGGGTTTTCAGGCCATTGAGGTGCGTAATGAGGCTGAGTTGGGGGCAGCGATGACAGAGCAGCAACAGGTGATGGAAGAGTTGGGATTGTCTACGCCAGAGCTAGATGAGATTGTGGCTATAGTGGAAGCGGATACTGGTGTGGTGGGTGCAAAGATCAGCGGTTCGGGACGAGGTGATTGCGTGGTGGGTTTAGGGCGCGTAACACAGGCGGATGTGGGGTATGAGGCGTATGCGCTGACGGGGGATGTTATGGGGTGCGTTCGGGTGGAGGAAGCCAGCGGTCAAGTAGTGGGGTAAAGAGGTTGGCAATGAGAACCGCGAAGACAATGGCTTCGGTATAGTAGGTCTGGGTCCGAATGAGGCCGTTTGAGAGACCGATGATGAGACCGAAGAGGATTCTGGCGTTTCGGCTTTTGGGGGTTGAGTAGGGGTCGGAAAAGAGGAAAACCATACAGAAAAGACTGGAGGCGGTAATCAGATTGTAGAGGGGGTTTAGACCGCAGAGGGTGTTAACTGCCGAAAAACTAAAGGCATAGGCAAGAGCGGTGGGTAGATTGGTGATGCCTTTCCAGCTGAGTAGAAAGAAGAGAATAAGTAGGAGTAGGGGAAGGTTCGAGCCTGGGCTGCCGGGGACTAGGGTATAAAAATCCATCCAATTGCCTTGAATGGGACCGAGAAGCAGGAGCATGGGGTCGATGAAGGCGCCTTCAGCGCGGTAGAGTTCCTGTGGTGTGGCGGCGGAGAGTGTATCGACGGTGGGAACGCCCCATGCAGTGCAGTCGGCGGGAAAGAGCAGCATTAGTACTAGACGGGCAGCGATGGCACTATTGAAGCGTAGACCTGTTTTAGGAATGATGGGTTTGACGATGAGCGCTGCGAAGGCAATACCGATGATGAGCTGCCAGATGGGCATGGTGGCGGGGAGACTGCAGGTGAGCAATCCGGCAGCGAAGGCGGAACCGAAGCCGTAAGCACGTAGTGTTTTTTTTTGGATCTTCATAACGACGGCTTCCAGCAGAGCACCGAGCATCATGAGAAGCAGGAGTTTGGGAAGGAAAAAGAGGTCATAGTAGGCGCTGTAGAGGGTGGCGACGAGTAGCAGGGAGCCGAGAACAATATAGATTTTGGGGGGTATGCGCATGAGAGGTGGGTTAGAGAGATTGGTTATGTTTTTCAATTTCGAGGGCAACGCGGCGGGCCATAAAGTTGAAATAGTTAAGGGCTTTAGCACCGTAGCGGGTTGCACTGGAGACGGTGTTGACAGCGCGTTTACCGCTGTGGGGATCAAAGGCGATGTTTTGCACAGGTTTAATAATGGCTTCAACCTGTCGGCGGTTTTTCCCGTTTTTGATTTTTTTAATATCGGGGAAGGTGGCGGAACGCAGGCGATAGCCATCGGCTCGACGTTCGACAATCACGACGCCGGTAATCGGCTTGAAAGATTCAATTTGGCGGTAGGCGATTCCGATGGTGGCCTCACCTTTTTCGTTGCAGCCTAGTTGCATAAACTCAATGAGATCAGAGAAAGGTTCTTTGGGTTCTAGAGGGCGGTGGTCTTCGAGCGTTTCGGTGATGACAGCCTGCACGGGTGGGTTGGCGGTGGCAACAGAGAAGAGGGACATTGTGAAGATGAAGAGAATGAAACGTTGGTTTTTTTTGATGCGCATAGGGATCATATAAGACTTAATTGGTACAGATTCAAGGAGATTAAACGCGCTTTCGGAATCATAACAGCGTGATGGGTTCTGTTTTCTTGATGAAAAAAGCGTGGAGGGTCATTGACGGTTCTGGTTGGGATCGGTAGTTTTCCGTCTGTTTTGTTTGTTTAAGTAAACCGCAAAAGAAAGGCGAGAGATGGCAACGAAAGTAGGAATTAACGGATTTGGCCGTATTGGTCGTATGGTATTTCGTGCGGCGGCGGCTCGGGATGACATTGAGATTGTTGGAATTAACGATCTGCTAGATGTGGATTATCTGGCGTATATGCTGAAGTATGATTCGGTACATGGCCGTTTCGATGGTTCGGTTGAAGTGCAGGACGGTTCACTGGTCGTAAACGGTTCTCCGATTCGTATTACAGCGGAGATGGATCCGGCGAATTTGGCATGGGCTGATGTGGGTGCGGAAGTGGTAGTTGAGTCTACAGGCTTCTTTCTGACTGATGAGACGGCTCGCAAGCACATTGAAGCGGGCGCGAAAAAAGTTGTCCTCTCAGCACCTTCAAAGGATGCAACCCCGATGTTTGTTTGCGGTGTGAACACCGATAGCTATGCCGGTCAGGATATTGTTTCTAACGCATCGTGCACAACGAACTGTCTGGCACCGATTGCGAAAGTGCTGAACGATACATTTGGTATTGATAAAGGTTTGATGACAACCGTACACGCGGCGACGGCAACCCAGAAGACGGTTGACGGACCGTCTAAGAAAGATTGGCGTGGTGGACGGGGTATTCTGGAGAATATCATTCCATCATCAACGGGTGCAGCGAAAGCGGTTGGTAAGGTGATTCCTGAGCTGAACGGTAAATTGACGGGAATGGCTTTCCGCGTTCCAACATCGGACGTATCGGTAGTAGATTTGACGGTCAACTTGCAGAAAGAGGCTTCCTATGAAGCGATCTGCGCGGCGATGAAAGAAGCGTCTGAAGGAAGCCTGAAGGGAATTTTGGGTTATACGGACGAGCCATTGGTTGCGACTGACTTCCGTGACGAAGTTTGTACATCGGTCTTCGATGCAAATGCGGGTATTCAGTTGGATGAGACCTTTGTGAAAGTGGTTTCATGGTATGACAATGAGTGGGGATACTCCTGCAAAGTGTTGGACCTGATCAACGTAATCACGGGCTAAGCGCACGGAATGTAGATAAAGCGCTCCTGATGGGAGCGCTTTTTTTTGGTGTAGAGAAGGAGCAGAGCGAATGAATAAGTTGTCGTTGAGAGAGATGGATGTTGCGGGTAAGCGTGTGTTGATGCGCGTAGATTTTAATGTGCCGGTTAAAGAGGGTGTTGTGGGCGATGATACGCGTATCGTGGCAGCGTTGCCTTCCATTAATTATGTGCTTGAGCAGGGAGGCTCACTGGTGCTGATCAGCCATTGTGGCCGACCAAAGGGTGAAAAAAATATGGAGTATACGCTCAAGCCGGCTGTTGATCGGTTAGCGGAGCTAGTGGATGCAGACGTGACGTTAGCACCGGATGTGGTGGGCGACGAGGTGGATGCATTGGTGAAGGCATTGGAACCGGGTCAGATTCTGGTGCTGGAGAATATCCGTTTTTATAAAGAGGAAGAGGGTAAAGGGTGCACGCCGGAAGAGCAGCAGGCATTTGCAAAACAGTTGGCAGCGTATGGCGATGTGTATGTTTCGGATGCATTCGGAACCGCACACCGAGCGCATGCTTCGATGGCGGTGGTAACGGACTACATTGATTCGTGTGGAGCAGGGTTCCTGCTGGAAAAAGAGATTGCTTATCTAGGTAAAGCACTAGAGGCACCCGAGCACCCGTTCGTGGCGATTATCGGCGGAGCGAAGATATCGGGTAAGATCGATGTCGTAGAGAACCTCATGGATAAGTGTGACACAATTCTGATCGGCGGCGGCATGGCATATACATTCTATGCGGCGAAGGGATTGGTAATTGGTGATTCGTTGCTAGAGGCTGACAAAGTCGAGCTGGCAGGCGAGATTTTGAAAAAAGCGGAAGCCAAAGGAGTTGAGCTGCTCTTGCCAGTTGATCACGTGGTTGCGGATGCGTTTTCGGCAGATGCCAATGTGAAAGAGGTTGAGGGCGAGATTGAAGCAGGCTGGATGGCTCTGGATATTGGCCCCAAGACTGCAGCACTTTATAGCGAAGCGGTTTCAAAAGCAAAAACGGTTGTCTGGAACGGCCCCATGGGCTGTTTTGAGATGGCACCGTTTGCCAGTGGAACGAACGCCGTATGTGAGGCCGTGGCAGCCAGCGACAGCGTGAGCATTATCGGTGGTGGCGATAGCGTGGCGGCCGTGAAGAGTGCGGGCGTGGCGGATCAGATGAGCCATGTTTCAACCGGCGGCGGTGCATCGCTTGAGTTTATGGAAGGGAAGCAGCTGCCGGGTATTGTAGCGCTTT
>CAXGYR010000049.1:0-9898 GCA_964014015.1 uncultured Kiritimatiellaceae bacterium | reverse complement strand
TGCCCGCGCTTAACTAATTCGCGGTTTAATTCAACGGTTCCGCGTTCAACGCCGCCTTGGTTGAGTTCGGGTAATAGCTGAACAATGTGCATGTCGATATGTATAGGTTGTTTGTTGAGGGGATAGAAGCCCTTTTTGAGGTGCTTCTTTTTTCTTTGCGTTTGGCAGTAGTTTGTGGAGGATGTCGCCACATGGCTAATCCAGATAAATCAAGTTTACATCCTACAGGGATATATCGTCGCTTGTTTCCTTTTATGCGTCCGTATCTGCCGCGTCTACTGGCGGGTCTGGTATGCGGTATCCTGCATGGAGGTTCGACGTTCGGTATGATCGTAGTGTTGCGTTTTGCTCTGGGGGGGCTGAGCGGTGAGGAATTGGCATGGGGAAACTTTGATATACTAGAGGCTCCGGATGGCTCGGCTGGTGAGCTGGAACTATCCCGTATCATGCTGGCGTTGCTGCTGTTGCCAGGAGTAGCACTCTTGCAAGGAGTTGTTCTTTTTGCGGGACGATACTTTGTAGAGTGGTCGGGCAGTCGTGTGATTACAGATCTGCGGCAGGCGTTGTTTGCTCATATTCATGCGTTGCCGATTCAGTTTTTTTCGAAGAGCCGCGTGGGTGAATTGATGACTCGTATTACGAGTGATACGGGTCTGTTGATGGGATTGGTCAGCAATGTCATTGGGGATTTGATGCGTGATCCTTTCACGATGATTGGTTGTATAGCGGCAATGTTCTTTTTAGATTGGCAGCTCTCCTTGATTATTTTGCTGGTGTTTCCGTTTTGTCTGCTGCCCATTGCGTTGCTAGGTAAGCGTATACGAAGGGCTTCTAAGGCGGGGCAGGAGCAGGTGGGCGATATGCTCTCATCGGCGCAGGAGAGCCTCTCGGGTGCATTGGTCGTGAAAGCTTTTCAGCGCGAGGCAGATGAAGTGAGCCGTTTTGGTTATTCAAACATGCAGGCGTTCAAGATGGGGATGCGGCAGTTGCGTGCACGAGCTATTACGGAGCCGATTCTCTATGTGCTTATTTCAATCGGTTTAGCAGGGGTGCTGATCTATTCTTATGTGAATGATCTTTCATTGGCACTACTAGTGAGCTTTTTTGTGGCGACGGTACAGATGTATAAGCCGTTCAAAAAATTGAGTCAGATTCATCTGCGATTCCAAACGGCAACACCGGGTGCTGAACGCGTATTTGAAATTTTGGATCAGGAAATATCGGTGCGGGATACGGAAAATGCTCGGAAGTTGGAGGCAGAAATAGAGTCTATCGGCTTTGAACAGGTTGATTATGCGTATGATGAAAAACCGGTTTTACAGGGTATCGATTTGACTATTAAGGCGGGTCAGTGCGTGGCCTTTGTTGGTGGTTCGGGCGCGGGCAAAACAACGTTGGTCAATCTGGTACCGCGCTTTTTTGATGTGATAAGTGGTGCGGTTAAAGTTAACGGAGTCGATGTTCGAGAGTGGACGGTGGAGTCGTTACGCTCAAATGTGGCGGTCGTGACGCAGAGCACGGTGCTATTCAACCGCACGGTGGCAGAAAACATAGCCTACGGTGTTCCGTCGGCATCACGTGAAGAGATTGTGGAAGCGGCTAAGCGTGCGAATGCAGACTCATTTATTCAGGCGATGGAGCAGGGATATGATACCGTTATTGGAGAGCGGGGTTCCGTGCTGTCAGGCGGTATGGCGCAGCGCATAACGATTGCCCGGGCGCTATTAAAGAATCCGCCGATTTTGATTTTGGATGAAGCGACCAGTGCATTAGATACAGAGTCGGAACGGCTGGTGCAGAGTGCGCTGGATGAACTGATGAAAGACCGGACGGTACTGGTGATTGCTCACCGCCTTTCAACCATTGTGCATGCCGATCGCATCGTGGTGTTGGATAAGGGGCGGATCGTTGAAGAGGGCGCGCACGATGAGCTTCTGGAAAAAGAGGGTATGTATCGATATTTTTACGACCTGCAGTTCCAGAATGGTTCAAACTAGCTTAGCGCTTTTTCTATTATTGGTCGCAAGTTGACTTTTTTGTTTGCTGTCATTGCGTCGGTTGGTAGAGACGCGATTAAGCCATTCTTTTCCAGCTGCTCAATGAATCGCTGTAGTTTGTCTTTTTGGGATCGATATGTCACAGGCAGCGCTGTCACGGAGGTTTCTCCGTATGAAACCGCCTCGCTTATCATGGAAGCAGAATCGCTGGTGATGAAAAGATGCTCACACGATTCAATAAAAGCGGGTAAAGGATTATAGGCGCCTTTCTCCCAGATGAGCTGATAGTCAAATGCAAAGCTTTTGAGTAAGGCAATAATTTCTGGAGGGGTGCGGCGCGAGCTGGTTAGCCAATGTTCGTGATCCGGTGTTCGTTTAAAAATTTCTGTCAGTTGTTTTTCAAGTTGGCCGGCTTCAATGGAGGCACGATGACTGTTTCCTCCGATTACAATGCCGACCGACTTCTTCGCCGCCTTATGGTGATGGGTGCGAAACTCCTCAGCTTGCTGGCGATACCATTCAGCGTCTGCATGAGAGAGGTTAATCGGCAGGGGAGTGATGTTATGTTGCATTGGAGGATTGTCGTATGCGGGAGCAAAAATATGATGGTAGTCGAGGCGATAACCACGAGGATAGAGAATCGCAACGTTAGGGGTTCCCCATTTTTTTGCTAACAGCTTATTGGCGTAATAGGTTTCAGAGCCCGTCGAGATTATGATGTCGGGTTTTGGATGATCTGCGAGCGGGGTTAGCAAGGAGGTAGAGTAGATGTGTAGGCGGTCGAGTAGGTAGCTGGCGGATTTTGCGGCTGCACTTTTGAAGCGGACGGGAACAATCTGCGTTTCCCATTTCATTATGCGAGCCAGTGCCAACGATTGATTCAAATGTCCGGGTTTTTCATCACTAAGGATAAGAGCTGTTTTCATGTTAGCTCCTGTAGGTTCCAACGGTTATGCATCCAGAACCACTGGTCGGGATAATCGCGTATCATTGATTCAATCGCCAACTGATGCCTCGCTGTCAGCGCTGTAATCTGCTGCTCTTCTGACAGCGATGCTGCAATGGGTTCAATGGGTTCGCCCACGATAAATTTGAAACGTCCTCTGCTCTGCTGAATCATACAAACCGGTTGTACCGGTATGTTGTAGCGTAATTGGAGCATGGCAGGAACAGGTGTTGTGCGGGCCGGCTCATCAAAAAAAGGAACACTAACATGCATGCGATGGTTTAGTTTTTGATCGATGAGAATGCCGACATGTTCGCCACGCTTTAAAGCTTTGACCATATGAAGCACCGCATTCTTTTTATAGAAGACATTAAATCCAAAGCGACTACGAAGGGGCGATACGAGCTTCTCTTCGATTAGTGGGTTAGATGTTTCTCGCGCAATCACATGTATGGGAGTCGGTTGATGTAGGGCCGTGAATTGTGGTAACAGCTCCCAGTTGCCAAGGTGAGCGGTGATAAACAAAGTTCCGGTTTGTTTTTGTTCCGGAGAATCGGGAAACTGCTCCCAGTTTTCAACGGAGACGGCGCTTTGTAACTCTTCGTTTGATATCCGATTGGTCTGCAGTAGCAGATTAAACGCGATGGAGTGAGCCAGATTTTTATACGCATTTCGTGCAATAGCTTTACGCTCTTGTTCGGATTTTTCAGGAAAGGCTACGCGAAGGTTTTGCAGCGTGATTCGCTGTCGCTTTTTGAGCGCTACAAAGCCGAGTTTTGACAAGCCTTCCAACAGACCGTAAACAGCGGATGTGGGTAGTACGCGGACAAGAGCAAGTAGGAGTTGCATAGCGGCGTATTCAAGATGATGTTGAAACTGCATCTGTGGAGAATAGGCGGGTTTGCAGATTTAATCCAAGCTGATTTATGTATGATCCCGCATAGTCATTGCGTTGACAGAAATGAAGAGGGAACCTATATTCACGCTTCCCTGAGGGCGATTAGCTCAGTTGGTTAGAGCGCTTGCTTGACATGCAAGAGGTCACAGATTCGAGTTCTGTATCGCCCACCATTATTTTTGTGACGCGCGCACCAGTGCAAAAAAGCGGTCTTCGTACTGCTCCCACAGCCCCTCCCGCTTAAGCATAGTAGCAAGGTTATTGATGCGTCCTGGCTCACGCGAGGCTTTCGCAAACGCTTGATCGATACGGTCTAAATACTGTTTTTTCTCGACTAGCGCCTGCTTCTGCATCTGCTGCATATTACCTTGTGCCGACTCCTGCACCAGTTCGACCATCAGCTTCAGCAGGCAGACTTCCCACGGTGAATCGACACCGATTAGAATGGCACCCAGCGGATCATCTTTCGATGCCACCTCTTTCTTCACGCGCTCAACCACATTTTCTAGTCGATCGGTCACGGTATGTTGCTTGAGCTCCTGCTTGTGCAGGGTAAAGCCGTATTGAAGAATACGAAGGTTTTGAGCGTGCTCTTTCAGCCACTCAGCATACGCCTGTGCCTCGCTACCAAAATTTTCCAGATCCATCTGCCCGAGCGCGGACGGAGTGATGATGGTAGGCTTCAGCGCTTTGAGTTGTCCCTCCCGAATGCAAATGCTGTTCACGGCATCCATCTGCTCACAGATCAGGGCATAATTTACAATCGTGTCGCCAAAGGTCTCCAGCTGAGCGGAGGGTTTTAGAACCAATTCGGTGTTATTAACGGCATACCAAAAATCAAATTGCTTATCTTCACTCATAATAAACTATCGCAGCTTTTTCTGTCGGTCTTACATCCGACGTTAGGATGATTTTAATGACTTCTCTTTCTTTTCATAATCAGCGAACTGCATGGAGACCAGTTTTGAAATGCCGCGTGTCTCCATCGTCACGCCATAAATGACATCCGCCGCCGCGATCGTCTGACGACTGTGGGTGATCAACACAAACTGTGATTGCGTCAAGAAGCCGCGCAACGCATCCACAAAGCGGTTGATGTTGGCATCGTCCAATGCCGCATCCAATTCATCCATTACACAGAAGGGACTGGGCTTCACTTTAAAGAGCGAGAAGAGTAGCGCCACCGCCGTCATCGTACGTTCTCCACCCGAGAGCAACGAGATCGACTGCAGTTTTTTGCCGGGTGGACGTGCGATGATTTCAATGCCGGCTTCAAGGACATCCTCCTCGTCCGTCAGTACCAGTTTTGCTGAGCCGCCCCCAAAGAGCTGTTTGAACATCTCTTGGAACTCGGCGTTGACCTGATTGAAGGTTTTTTCAAATAGCTCGGTGGTAGTGTTATTGATGGTTTTAATCATCTCTAGCAACTGCTGCTTGGCACTTAGAAGATCCTGTTGCTCCTTCATCAAGAAGGCATAGCGCTCCTCGTGCTCGGCATGCTCCTCAATCGCCACCAAGTTCACCGGTCCCATTAAATCGAGTTTGGCCTGAATCTCCGCTACCCGCGTTTCGATGCTTTCGCGAGAGGGAACTTCATCCTCTTCCCATGTCGGCAGTTCCTCTTCTTGAAGCTCCTCAGGCGTAATTTGATAGGCACTTGTCAAGCGCTCCAGCAAGTTCGCTTTCCGCATCGTTGTTTCCGCTTTTTCAATATCCAACTTAGAGCGCTGTTTCTGCAGTTTCTCTAGCTCCTGCCGCTGTACCCGCAACCCACTCTCAGCGGTTGTCAGGGTTTGCAGGTATTGGTCCCGCTGTGCGCGCTCCTGCTGCAACGTCGCCTCCGACTGCTCGACGGTTGCCTGCAGCCCGCTAAGCTGCTCCTGAGCCGTATTTGACTGGTCACGGAGAGCTTCAATGCGCTGGCGATAACTATCCATGCCCGACGCCCGCTCCTGAATCAGCTCCTCTAATTCACGAACACGCGCCTGTAACGGTTGCTTCCGTGCCTGATGCTGCTCCTGCTGTTGAATGGCATGGGCTGCCAGCAGTCGTTTTTCCGAGCTTGTTTCAAATTGTTGTGAACGCTCCTCTTCCAGCTTGTTCAGCATCTCCGTATGCGTCTGGATTGTTTGACGCAATTGACTCTGCTCGGTGCGCTTCTGCTGAATCTGCTCTGCCAGAGAAGCACGTGATTCCGAACCCGAAGATGCTTGAGCTTCCAGCTCCTCCAGTTCAAACGATACTGTCTTAACCCGCGTCTCAAGCGTCTCTTTTTCGCGTAGAATTACCTGCCACTCTCCCTGATTCGTTGCCAGTCCTTGACGCGCCTCCATCAAGCCATCGGTCAGCTCCTGAATCGGATCGCTCTCTTTACCCAGCATCTCATCCAGATTTTTCAAGGTTGTCGAAAGCGCAACTTGCTCGCTATGCAGTTTTTCCAACTCGTCGATCAGCTGAATGCGTAACTGATGACGGGCGAGGGGAGATTGATCCTCCTCATCCGATCCGGTGAATTCACTGGCGGTATGGCTAATGAAAAGCCCGTCGGGCGTAACAAACTGATGGTTTTCCGGCAACGGCTGCGGCAGCGGATCAAGCGTATCTATCAGATAAACCGAACCGATCAATCTTTGCAACAGCGGGCGAATCGAGTCGTCGCACGTGATCTGATCGATCAAGGCCGTGCCAACGCTGGACGGTTCGAGCGGAGCAGGGGATGCGATGCCGGCATGGAGCAGGCGAACGCTTCCTAACGAGCGGTTCTGCAACTGCTCCAACAGTTTTCGGGCTGCGTCTGCATCTTTCACCACCAGCGTATCCATCACATTGCGAAGCGACACTTCCAGTGCGGTCTGCCACTGGGTATCAATCTGAATCAGCTCCACCAACGGACCGATCAGCAGCCCCGGCTCCAGCCAGTCGGCGGTCTTCTCTGAATCGAGTAAGTGCTGTGCGCCCGGTGGAAATCCGCTCTGGCGAGACGACTGTTTTGCCAGTAGTTCCTGTTGCGCTGTTTTGGCAGCCATCTGCTGTTCCAGTTGGGCAAGCTGCGCCTGCTTCTCTACCTTCTCAGCTGTCATGCGTGTTTGCGCATCCACCAAGGTTTCACGCTGCTGACGCTTCTGCTCAATTTGTGCCTGCTGTTCGGATAGGGTCGACTGCATCGAGTCAGCCCGTTCTTCAAAGTTTTTGGCCGACCGCTCCAGCTCCGCTTTTTCAGTCGCCAGTCGTTCCCGCTTGAGAATCGCATCGCGGTCGCGTGCATCGAGCGCATTCAGTTCGTTTTGCAATTTCGTCAGCTGGCTGTCCAGCTCCACCGAATCGGTCCGCTTTTGTGATAGTTCCTGTCGGCAGCGGTGAATCTTATCCTCCAGCTCCTTCTGTACCGACAGCGCTGCGTCCAGCTCCTGCTTACTTTCGGTCACCGCCGCGAGCAGGGTAGGATCGTTCGCTTCTAAATCGACTAGCTCTTGTTGATGCTGTGCCAGACGGTTTTTGCCCTCAGTGGTTTCGCGGTCGTTGCGATCCGTCAAGGTTTGTAACTCTTCCACCCGATCTTTGTTCACCGCGATAAGCTGGTTCGCCTGTTGTAGTTGACTGCGCGCCGCTGACGCACTCTCTAAGGCTTGATTGATCTGATTTTCCCGCTCCGAAAGCGCTTGCCGAGCATGCTCCGCCTTCTGCTCCGCTTCCTCCACTTGTTGATGCAACTGTTGACTCTTCTGCTCCAGCGATCCGATTTGCTCCGCTACCGTCGCAAGCGTCTGCTCATAGTCCGTCAAATTTTGATTCGAGGCATAGATATCCAGCGAACGAATCTCCGCTGAGAGCTCTTTGTATCGCCGCGCTTTGCCCGCCTGACGCTGCAAGGAGATGATCTGCCGCTTCACTTCCCGGATCACATCGTCCAAGCGCAACAGGTTCGCCTCTGTATGCTCCAGCTTGCGCAGCGCCTCCTTCTTATCCGCTTTAAATTTGGTGATGCCGCTCGCCTCCTCAAACACCGCACGGCGATCCTCCGGACGCGCCGAAAGAATCTGGTCGATCTTGCCCTGTTCCAACACCGAGTAGGAGTCCGTTCCCACACCCGTATCCATAAAGAGGCGCTGAATATCTTTCAGGCGGCACGCTTTACGGTTCAGGAAGTAGCCGCTCTCACCCGAACGGAACACCCGCCGCGCAATGCAGACCTCGTCGTACTCCACACCCAACGTACTCGCGCAATCGGCGAGGGTAATGCTCACCTCCGCCATGCCCAACGGTTTTGCATTGTCGGTACCGTTGAAGATCACATCCTCCATCTTCGCGCCCCGCAGCGCCCGCGCCCGCTGTTCACCCAACACCCAGCGCACCGCATCCGACACATTACTCTTACCGCAACCGTTCGGGCCGACAATCGCCGTCATGCCCGGTTTAAATTCCAATTTTGTTTTTTGGGCAAAGCTCTTAAAGCCCACCAGCTCAATCGATTTTAAATACAAACGTCTTCCTCCGAACTATAAACCGTAAAAGGTAGCACACCCAACGCTCACACGGTAATGGATTTTTTCAGTAAGTGTAGAAGATTGATTGCTACTTGTTGCACTGAACCAAATACGATTTTGTATAGTAAGTACTTTGAAAGAAATGACATCGTTATAGAGGTCGCATACCTTACCGATAGAAGAGTTCGAGAGTTGCCCGACATCCGCGTGGCAACCGAGGGAAAGGTGAACCGGGACAGCGGTACGAGGCGGGCAGGCCGTTGGTATGTTCAGTCAGATGTAAACCGCAACCGCTCCGGTGGTAGATGATGTGTTAAAACGGTGACAAGAGTGATGTTCAAGCGCGGGTTACCGGAAGCGACACAGGCTCTACAATGCTCATGCGGTTTTGGGTTGAGAAGGTTCTATAACTTCATATTGTGCAGGATGGCACGACCATTGCTGTTGGCTGGCTTGTGTGTTCGTTCTTCGGCGTAGTGGCCGAACCAGTCGGGCATTTCCATGTGAATGACCATGCCGCTTTGGGGTTCGGGGGTGGGGAAGCTGGTTTGGAGTTGGGGTTCGCCGTGGAGGGGATCCATGCCCATGACCCATTCGGCGAAGTCGTCCATTCCATCGCCATCTGAATCGAGTTGTTTTAGTTGGTCGTCGGATTCGGGGAGTTGGATGTCTCCGGCAGCGAGGTAGGCGCGTAGTTCGGCAATATCGGAGCTGGGGGCGTGGTGCATGGAGTCGGCGATGTAGGCGTGGGTTTGGAGTGCGGCGAGGATGAGTGTTGTTAGGCATGCTAATTTCATGATCGACTCCTAGTTTATTTTTCAGAAGTTAATATATTTCGTAAGCAAGCGACAATAAAAAATTATGGAAGTTAATCTTTATATGTTAATTAGATTTGTTTGTGGGGATTTGGTCTGGAGATACGGTGTGGGTTGAGGCAGGTTGTGGGGATGGAGGATTTGATGATGCGTGATGCGTTGGTGGAGATGGAGCGGTTGTTGGAGATTATGCGTAGATTGCGGGGGCCGGGGGGGTGTCCGTGGGATCTGAAGCAGACGAGCGATTCGATTAAGATGTATGCGATTGAGGAGGCGTATGAGGTGTTGGAGGCGATTGAGAGTGGGTCGCCTTCGGCTTTGGAGGAGGAGTTGGGGGATTTGTTGTTGCAGGTGGTGTTTCATGCACAGATGCAGTCGGAGGCGGGTGCGTTTGATTTTGCGGGGGTGGCACGGGGTATTTCGGATAAGATGGTGCGGCGGCATCCGCATGTGTTTGGGGAGGGTTCGGTGGCGGATGCGGATGAGGTGTTGAGCAATTGGGATGCGATTAAGAGGCAGGAGAAGGCGGCGAGGGGGGAGTCGGTGAGCGATGCGTCGGTGTTGGCGGGGGTGCCGAAGGCGTTGCCGGCGTTGCAGCGGGCACATGAGGTGCAGAAGCGGGCGAGTCGGGCGGGGTTTGATTGGGCGCAGGCGGGGGATGTGTTGGATAAGCTGGAGGAGGAGCTGGCAGAGGTGCGGGCGGCGTTGGCGGCGAAGGATGAGGGGGCGTTGCGGGAGGAGCTGGGGGATCTGCTGTT
>CAXGYR010000048.1:0-10212 GCA_964014015.1 uncultured Kiritimatiellaceae bacterium | reverse complement strand
CCCCCTTCTCAATATCGAAATCGCCCCCGATACCGACCCCCTCTTCGCCGATCAATGGTATCTTCACAACACCCGCCAAGAGCCCAACAGCTTAGCTGGTGCCGACATTAACCGGTTGGCCGTACGAGATATGCTTCGACCCATCTCAAACCGCCCCCCTGTCATCGTCGCCGTTATTGATTCAGGCTTCGACATTGCGCATCCTCAACTCGCCAGCAACCTATGGTACAATCCCGCCGAAATTCCCGCCGACGGTATCGATAACGATCAAAACGGGTATATTGACGACCTCCACGGATTTGACTTTATCAACCAATCCTCCGATTTAACCGCATGTGGTCCCGCCATCGCCCAGCACGGCACCCATGTCGCCGCCCTCATCGCCGCCACCCCTAACGATAACCATGCCATGTCCGGCATCCTACCCAACAGCCAACTCATCCTTCTTCGCGTCTCAGCCGACGGAACCCACATTGATGACTATGCCGCTATTCAAGCCTATGAATATCTCACCCGCTTAGCCCAAGACGGTCACCCGGTCATTGCTGCCAACGCTTCATATGGAGGATACACTCCTTATTCCACGAGCGAAGAGCTCGCCATTCGCAACATGTTTCGCGAAAATATCTATCTTTTTACCGGTGCCGGGAATGACAACAAGAATATTGATCTAAGTACTAATTTTATCTATCCAGCCTCTTATATACTTCCCAACATTATTTCCGTCGGTGCAACTGGTCCTGCGAATACCAAAGCCACCTTCAGTAACTACGGAACCAACCATGTCGATATCGCCGCACCCGGCGTTGATATTTTATCCGCCATTCCCCTCGAACGTGAACTCAAAATCGTCATTGCCGGAAATACCTTATCCGCCTTTCGCATTGACTATACGACGTTTCTGCCCACCCAACCTCTCACCGCACCCCTTATCGACTGCGGCCTAGGATACCCGACTGATTTTCCCGCTACCACCACCGGAAAAATTGCCTTCATTCAACGAGGTGATATAACCTTTAAAGAAAAGATCGACCACGCTGCCGATGCCGGAGCCATCGCCGTTATCATCCATAACAACAGCCCCACCAATGATCATGAAATCATACACGACCAATTGACATACACCCCATCCAACCCACCCAATATCCCCGCCGTTGCCCTCACGCATCAACAAGCCCAGTCCATTATACACATCATAAACAATCAACCCACCGCAATCCTGCAAGCCACCCTCAACAATCCCGAAAACGCCTACGCCAAATTTTCCGGCACCTCTTATGCCACTCCCCTAACCACCGCCGCCTACGCCCTGCTCCGGCAGCTAAGTCCCCATCGCAGTCACCAAGATTCTAAACATGATCTCCTCAATCACGGCATCACAACCACACCCAACCTGCAAAATTATGTCGCTAACTCAGGCACACTCAATCTGCTCAATGCCATCGATAACGATGACGACCTTATCCCCGACGGATGGGAACGCAAAACGTTTGACACCCTAGAATACTTCACCCCAACAACGGATCGGGACAATGACGGCTGGAAAGATTACCTCGAATACTATGCAGACACCAACCCTTGGTATAGCCTCAGCAAACCCAACATCCAGAATTACTCCCGTATACAGCTCCTCTCCTTCACTCAATATGACCGACCGAAACTACAATTTATCGCATTTCCCGAAACCACCAACACCATCCAGAGAAAATACGACTTACCAGACAGTGAATGGGAAGATATAACGCACCCCATCTTCTCCAGCGGTCAACAACTCGAACTCATCGATACGAAGGATTTCGTCGCACCTCGCGAAGCCTATTATCGTCTTAAAATAGATTCCAACAATCCCTAATTAACGGTTGTGATTACGCATCGCCCGCCGCGCATCCCGATCCGACTCACGCTTCTTAATCGTCTCCCGCTTATCCACCACATCCTTACCCCGACCTAACGCCAGCTTAAGCTTAATTTTTCCATTCGCTAAATAGAGCTTCAGCGGCACAATCGTCAGCCCCTTCTCCCGGCTCTTTCCATGCAACCGCTCGATTTCCTTGCGATGCATCAGCAGCTTACGCTCCCGATCCGTTCGGTGATTAAAAATATTCCCATGCTCATACGGCTGAACCGTGCTACCCACCAGCCACGCCTCCATCCGATCGTCAATCTGCACATACCCCTCTTGAATGCTCACATGGCCC
Source organism: uncultured Kiritimatiellaceae bacterium (assembly GCA_964014015.1). Classification (GTDB taxonomy): domain Bacteria; phylum Verrucomicrobiota; class Kiritimatiellia; order Kiritimatiellales; family Pontiellaceae; genus Pontiella. Next base: position 8,014 of record CAXGYR010000048.1, on the reverse strand, counting down.
AGCTTAATCGCCTTCACCTCCGTACCCGTCAACACCAGCCCCGCCTCCCACGACTCCAACAGCTGATAATCGCGTCCAGCTTTTCGGTTCGAGGCCAGCACGCCATCCGCAGCATCCCCCTTCTTTTTTTTCTTTGACGTCATACACTTAAACGTATCCCAAAAAACCCATATAACCCAACGCAAATACCCACCATAAAAAAAGCCCGACCTCTCAAGGTCGAGCTTCGTTCAAAAAAACAACATCCAATTTAGATCAAAATAGATGCATCAAAATCCAAGTCCGAACTTTCTTGCGTAACCTCCGGCGTATTCATCTCCGCCGTCAACAGCCCCTCTGCAATCTCTTTCAACACCAGATCATGATTATCCATTTCCGCATGATCCTTCTTCACCATCGGACGCGCACCACTATTCAACTGGCGTGTACGATAGGAGATCAAATTCACCAACACCTGCGTGTTTGGCACCTTTTCCAACGCAATTCTCAAATTTTCCATATTCATAACAATCACCTCATCAACACGTTAGATTTCTAATCAATCGCAAACAATACCGAATAAATTGGCGCGAAGTATACCACCTGCATCACACCCGTCAACCACTTGAGAAAAGAAAACCCGCTCCCTCAACAGGAGCGGGTTGCCATATCACATAAGCAGATTGCTTACATCATACCGCCCATACCACCCATATCATGGTGACCACCAGCCGCCGGTGCCTCCGGTTCCGGAATATCCGTTACCATACATTCTGTGGTCAGCAGCAATCCTGAGATAGAAGCCGCATGCTGCAACGCGGAACGCGTTACCTTCGTCGGATCAATAATACCCGCCGCAATCAGGTCGATATACTCACCCGTTGCAACGTTATAACCCGAAGCCTGCTTACCCTTCTTCACTTCCTGCACCACAATAGCGCCCTCTTCACCCGCATTCGCTACGAGCTGACGGAGCGGAGCTTCAACAGCATGCTTCACAATTAAAGCACCCACTGCTTCATCGCCGTCCAGAACCAACTTGTCAATCGACTTCTGAACACGGATCAACGCCACACCACCGCCAGGAACAATGCCCTCTTCTACGGCCGCACGCGTTGCATGCAGTGCATCATCTACACGGTCTTTCTTCTCTTTCATTTCCGCTTCGGTTGCCGCACCAACATTGATAACCGCCACACCGCCGGCCAACTTAGCCAACCGCTCCTGAAGCTTCTCACGATCATAATCAGATGAACTTTCTTCAATCTGACGACGAATCTGGTCAATACGCGCTTTGAGAGCCGAGGTCTTACCTCCACCCTCAACAACCGTTGTATCATCCTTGCCAACTGTCAAACGCTTAGCCGTACCTAGATCCGTCAGCTCCACACTCTCCAGCTTAATGCCCAGATCTTCCGTAATAAACTTACCACCTGTCAGAATCGCAAGATCTTCCATGATCGCCTTACGACGGTCACCGAAGCCAGGTGCCTTCACCGCACATACATTCAATGTACCCCGCAACTTGTTCACCACCAGAGTAGCCAATGCTTCTCCTTCGATATCTTCCGCGATAATCATAAACGGCTTACCCGTCTTCGCCACATTCTGCAACAACGGCAGCATATCCTGCAAATTCGAGATCTTCTTCTCAAAAATCAAGATGTAGGGGTCTTCCAATACTGCTTCCATCGAGTTTGCATCCGTCACGAAATACGGCGAGAGGTACCCTTTATCAAACTGCATACCTTCCACCACATCCAGACTCGTCTCAATCGACTTAGCTTCTTCCACAGTGATAGTACCATCCTTGCCAACCTTATCCATTGCTTCCGCAATAATGTTGCCAATCGTTTCGTCACCATTCGCTGAAATCGTACCGACTTGTGCCACTTCTTCGCTTGTTTTGATCTTCTTGCTCAACTTACCAAGATCTTTCACCAGCGCCTCAACCGCTTTGTCAATACCACGCTTTAGGCTCATCGGATTTGCACCCGCTGTAACGTTCTTCAAGCCTTCACGATAAATCGCTTCCGCCAAAACCGTTGCCGTTGTTGTACCATCACCCGCGATATCAGATGTTTTAGAAGCCACTTCTTTCACCATCTGTGCGCCCATGTTCTCAAACGCATCTTCTAATTCGATCTCTTTCGCAACCGAAACACCGTCTTTTGTTACCGACGGAGAACCGAATTTTTTATCCAAAATCACGTTCCGACCCTTCGGTCCCAACGTAACCTTCACCGCGTTACTCAACTTCTCAACACCCCGCAACATTGCGTCACGAGCATCTGCATCAAAAATAATTTGCTTTGCCATTTCTATATCTCCTTCCTATTAGCCAATTACCGCAAGGATGTCATCCTCACGAACAATCTGATACTCTTTACCGTCTAGTTTTACTTCCGTTCCGCCATATTTAGGCATCAGCACGGTATCCCCTTTTTTCACATTAAAAGGAATGACCTTACCGCTGTCATCCAACTTGCCGGTTCCCACAGCGATCACTTTACCCTCCTGCGGCTTCTCTTTTGCCGAATCAGGGATAATGATCCCGCCCTTTGAGACTTCGTCTTCTTGCACTAACTCAACCAACACTCGTTCACCTAATGGTTTTATTTTCATCCATTTTCTCCTTCTTAATCATTCCTATTTAGATTTTCTATTTCTTCTCGTCTTCATCCTCGACGATTTCAAAATCAGCCTCTTCCACATCCGAAGCACTCTTTTCTGCACCTGCTGCCGCATCGGCTCCCGGTGCCTCGCCTTGCGGCGCACCCTGCTGTGCCTGCGCATACATCTCCGTTGCAGCAGCCTGCATCTTCTCATTCAGCGCATCCAAAGAACTCTTCATCGCTTCATAATCCTCCGCCTCCAACGCTTTTTTTACCGGTTCCAGAGCCGCTTCAACGGCTTGCTTCTGCTCAGCAGATATAGTCTCTCCATTCTCGGAAAGAAACTTCTCGGTCTGGAAGACGGTTGAATCCGCCTGGTTCTTCAGATCAATCTTTTCGCGCAGTTGCTCATCTTCTGCCGCATGCGCCTCCGCATCCTTCATCATCTGATCAATCTCGTCATCGCTCAATCCACTCGAAGCTGTAATGGTAATATGCTGCTCTTTACCAGTACCCAAATCCTTGGCACTCACTTTCAAAATACCATTAGCATCGATATCGAACGTCACCTCAATCTGAGGTGTGCCACGCGGTGCCGGCGGAATACCATCCAAATTAAAACGACCAATCGTCTTGTTTCCGCTCGCCACTTTCCGTTCACCCTGTAGCACATGAATCTCAACCGCTGGCTGATTATCCGCTGCCGTCGAAAAGGTCTCCGTCTTTTTACTTGGAATCGTTGTATTACGTTCAATCAATGGTGTAGATACACCTCCCATTGTCTCAATGCCCAGCGTCAGCGGCGTGACATCTAGCAATAGTACATCCTGCACTTCTCCCTTGAGAACCCCGCCCTGAATCGAGGCACCCACCGAAACCACCTCATCCGGGTTCACACCCTTGTGAGGCTCTTTTCCAAACAACTCCTTCACCGAATCCTGTACCTTCGGCATACGCGTCGAGCCCCCGACCAAAATTACTTCATGTATACTCGAAGCATCCAGACCTGAATCACTTAAACAATTGCGCACTGGCTGAATCGCCTGCGTGACCAGACCATCACACAGCTCTTCGAGTTTTGAACGGCTCAGCGTAACGTTCAAATGCTTCGGCCCCGAAGCATCTGCCGTGATAAACGGCAAATTAATTTCAGTCTGCTGCGAACTTGAGAGTTCACACTTCGCTTTCTCTGAAGCCTCCTTAAGACGCTGCAAGACCATTGGATCAGCTGATAAATCAATGCCCTGCTCAGCCTGAAAACTACTGACCAACCAGTCGATCACCTTCTGGTCAAAATCATCGCCACCTAAATGACCGTCACCACTTGTAGCCGTTACCTCAAAGACACCGTCACCGATATCCAGAATCGAAACATCAAACGTGCCCCCGCCCAAATCGTAGATCGCGATCTTCTCTTCCGTCTTTTTGTCCAGTCCATATGCCAAGGAAGCCGCTGTTGGCTCATTGATGATACGGAGCACTTCCAAACCAGCAATTTTACCCGCATCCTTGGTTGCTTGTCGCTGGCTATCATTGAAATACGCCGGAACTGTAATCACCGCCTGCGTGACCGCTTCACCCAAATACGCCTCCGCATCCGCCTTAAGCTTCTGCAGAATCATCGCTGAGATTTCCGGTGGGGAGTAGACTTTATCGCCCACCTCAACATGCGCATCTCCATTCGATGCCTTCACTACTTTATACGGCACCAGATCCACTTCATGTGCCACCTCTTCAAATTTGCGTCCCATAAAACGCTTAATTGAGAATACCGTGTTTAGAGGATTCGTCACCGCCTGCCGCTTGGCAGCCGTGCCGACTAAACGCTCACCATCCTTGGTAAATGCCACAATTGAAGGGGTCGTCCGACCACCCTCCGCATTGGGGATCACCGTCGGTTCACCACCCTCCATCACTGCCATACACGAATTAGTTGTTCCTAAATCGATTCCCAAAACCTTTGATCCTGCTTCACTCATGTTAAACTCCTTGAAAATTAGTCATACTCGACTGAAGCAAAAGCATGTATCGTGCCAGCTAATAAACATTTTGTTTACAAACAACGTAAACCATTTATGCTTAACAATTTAAGTACATATAATACCCAAGATAAGGTAAAACATTGTGCCTGTAAAAAAAAATCTTTCCCAACAAAAGGCACACATGAGTCAGTATGTCTCTTGTTGATCCATAATATCAAACATTCGCTTTTTCTTGCCAGCTACATACACAAAGCCCATCTTCCAGCCATGGCTACTGCTACTACAAATATTACCATAACCTATTGCGACAAATGCCGTTTCATGATGCGAGCCGCCTGGATTGCTCAGGAACTACTACAAACCTTCAACGAAGAACTGAACGAAGTTACGCTGCGACCCAGTCAAACGGCCGGTATTTTTCAAATTACTTTCAACCAACAGACTATCTGGGACCGAAAAAACGACGGCAACCCGCTCGACATTAAGCAGATTAAACAACGAGTACGGGACTCCATCGCCCCCGAAAAAAATATCGGACACTCCGATACAGCCGAAAATCAAACTATATGAACACGAATCTCATTACCATTACGCTTATTTTTCTGTTAGCCGCACACTACATCACCCAAAAAAAACTGCTACGGTCTGGGCTGAATACCACACCCTGTAACCCTCATATCAATCGACTGCTCCTCAACGGCACCCTACTCATGATACCTGCGATCTGGGCCGTGATGCTTCACCGTCACCCCTATGGCATTTGGGGAGGTTTACTCTTTATCGAGAGTACCGTCTGCCTATCATTTGCCCGCAAACTTATAAAAAAGGGAATTCGCCGAAAACCCGCGAATCCCTCTTCATAATCGTACAAAATCGTACGTCTACTCAGCTTGCTTCAGTAGCTCTTTCACATGCTCGATGTAATTGAGCGGGCCTCCCCGCTGATACCCCGTGCGCGCGAGCTCCTTGCCTTCCGCATCCAGCAACAGCACCGAAGGGAATCCTCGAACCTTATATTTTTTACCCAACGCATCATTCTGTTTTTTTAACGCATCACTCTGACCCGATTTATCGCGAGGAAAATCAACCAGCACCTGCACCAAATTAGTGGTCGCATATTGCTTCCACTCTTTCTTTTGAAAAACTTCTTTGTCTAGCTTAATACACCAACCACACCAATCAGACCCACTGAAGTCGACCAGTATCTTCCGGTTTTCAGCTGCCGCTTTTTTCTTTGCCGCCTCAAAGTCTGTTAACCAGCCCTCTGCCGTCCACCCGCATAATGCAACCATCGTTACACCCAAAATCATTAATCTTTTTTTCACACCGATCTCCTTAATTTACTCTGTCCACCTAAAGACAGTCTCTGCATACATCTGTTCAATAATAAAAAAGCCGGCTTGGAACCGGCTTTGATCGAACGGATATCCCCTCTTAAAATACATCCACTGCATTTAAATCAGCAAACGCCTGCTTCACGCGGTTCACTAGGCTCACCTGACCAGCCCGCAACCAGACCCGCGGATCATAATATTTCTTGTTTGGCGCATCATCCCCCTCAGGATTCCCTAGCTGTCCCTGCAGATAATCCTTATTCTCATTATAGTAGGCATGAACACCTTCCCAAGTCGCCCACTGCGTATCCGTATCAATGTTCATCTTAATAACACCGTACGAGATCGCTTCTTTAATGTGCTCCGCAGAAGAGCCCGATCCACCGTGAAAAACAAAGAAAAGCGGATTATCTTCAGGCGTATTGAATTTCTCAGCCACATATTTCTGAGAATCCCGCAAGATGGTCGGTGTCAACTTCACATTACCCGGCTTGTAAACGCCATGAACATTACCAAACGCTGCAGCAATTGTAAAATTCGGGCTAATTGCATTCAGGCGCTCATAGGCATAAGCGACCTCTTCCGGCTGTGTGTACAACTTCGATTCATCCACATCTGTATTATCCACGCCATCTTCCTCACCACCGGTCACCCCCAGCTCAATTTCAAGCATCATGCCCAGCTTACTCATCCGCTCCAGATAGGCACAGCAGATATCAATATTCTCCTCAATTGGCTCCTCGGAAAGATCGATCATATGTGAACTAAAGAGCGGACGGCCCTGCTCCGCAAACATTTTCTCACTCGCTTCCAGCAGGCCATCAATCCAAGGCAGCAGCTTTTTCGCAGCATGATCTGTGTGTAGAATAACCGGTACACCATACGCTTCCGCCATCATATGCACATGCTGCGCACCTGAAATCGCACCCAACACATCTGCATGTTCCGAAACACCCTTGCCCGCAAAAAACTTTGATCCGCCGTTTGAAAACTGAATCATCACCGGCGATTTAACCGCAGCTGCCGCTTCCAGCACACCATTCACAGAATCACTACCCACCACATTTACAGCTGGCATAGCCCACTGATTCGCTTTTGCAATTTCAAACACTTTACGAACATCATCACCGAACAATACACCCGGCTTCACTGCATCCAGAACTTTTGAAGACATATCAGATCCTTTTTTTTTAAAATTTACGCTAACGCCTAACAAGGCATGAGCGGAATATACAACACGGAAAAAGGAACACCGTCAACTCTCTAACTTGGCTCTTACTGCACCGGAAAGTCAAATTCACGTTCAAAGAGGTTCGCCAGATTTTTTGCAAACACTTCTTCATTGGGACCCGATACCTCAATCGTTACCTGAGCCCCTTTTTCCAATCCCAGCATGATGCACTCCAGCGCGGATGTCAGATCCGTACTGCCCGACTCACTGTGCACTCTAACTTCCCCCTCATATCCCGCACGCTCGCGGATGAGAATAGCAGAAGGCCGACAATGAATGCCGGCCTCGTTTTTAATAACCGCCTCTACTCGCGTCATAAGAATTCGCAATAGAGGGTTACTTCATCTCCATTGCACCTAACATCATATCTTTTTTCATGTTTTCGTACATCTCTCTTTTGGCAAAATCTCCAGCCATTAATTCATTTTGCACCATGTTCTTATACACCATCTTATTATCTAGCATACAAGGATAAGGGTCTGATAACACACCATGCTTTTTTTTCATCATCATGCACTGTTCCCAAGCCTTCATCTCTGCCTCTTGAGCAGAAGAGCAGCCATACGCAAGCCCAAGCGCATAATGCCCACCTGGATCAACAGCCACAACAGCAGCCTTGTGCATTACATTCTTCTCCTCATATTCCATTAGCTTCTGCTGACACGTAACCGGTAATTCGTGAACAACAACAGAATCCGAGTTCTGCATCGTACCCATACCAAAAGAGTCTCCAGGCAAGAAAAATATTCCGCCAGCTAATAATAGATATGCATATTTACTTAATTTTATAATAAACACTCCTTTTTTAATTTTTAAGGAGTATTTAAGAAAAAATAAATTTGTCAAAAAAAATAAATAAATTATTTAAAAGAA
>CAXGYR010000047.1:0-10933 GCA_964014015.1 uncultured Kiritimatiellaceae bacterium | reverse complement strand
CCGGCATGGACACCCCACCCGCCCCCCGCCGCGAAACCCCCAAAGTCGGCCGCAACGACCCCTGCCCCTGCGGCAGCGGACGCAAATACAAAAAATGCTGCGGAGCCGAATAACACCCCCTTCATGCACGCCCTACAATCCTCCATCGAAGCTACGCTCGCCGCCACCGGCATCGCTCCCGCACAACCGCTCTATGTCTCCGTATCCGGCGGCGCCGACTCCGTCGCCCTTCTCCACCTCCTCCATCAAACCAAACACCCCTGCCACATCCTCCACCTCAACCACCAACTCCGCGGCACCGACTCCGACCAAGACCAACTCTTTGTCGAAGATCTCGCCGCTCAACTCAACCTCCCCATCACCGTTAAACAAGTCGATGTCGCCACCCTCGCCGCAGAACACAAGCAATCCCTCGAACTCGCCGGTCGCCATGCCCGCCACCAGCTATACCGCGCCTGCTCCGATGCCCCCATCGCCCTCGCCCACCACGCCAACGACCAACTCGAAACCTTTCTCCTCCGCCTCACCCGCGGCGCCGGTGCCAGTGGACTCTCCGGCATGCAGCTCGTTCAGCCTCTCGACAACTTCACCCTCCTCCGCCCCCTTCTCCACCACCCCAAAGCCGACCTCATTCAATGGCTCACCGAACAGCAACTCCCCTGGCGCGAAGATGCAAGCAACACCGACCCCACCCACACCCGCAACCGCATTCGCCACCAAATCATCCCACTCCTCCAACAACAACTAAACCCCAATCTCCTCCCCACCCTCACCCGCACCATGACCCTTCTAAACGACGAAAACCAATGGCTCGAAGAGCAAGCCCACACCTACAACGCCCAAACCATCGCCGCCGCACCCAAAGCCCTACAACGCCGCTGGATTCGCCACTGGCTCCACCAACAGCAGATCGACGACATCCCCTTCGAAGTCGTCGAACAAATTACAGAAGCGCTCCACCAACCCGAAGGCACCCGCTACTGCGATATCAACGCCGACTTTCTCGTTCGCGTTGAATACGGCATCCCTTCCCTCCACCCCCGCAACGAACGATCAACCACCCCCGAATGGACGCTCACCCAAACCGAAGGAACCGGCTGGCAATCCCATGTCGCCCACGGCATCGGCATCCTCCCCGCCCACGCCTCCATCTCTATCGCCCAGCTCAACAACCGAGCGCTACACGTCCGCACCCCCCAGCCCGGCGACCGCTTTCAGCCCCTCGGCATGCAAGGGCACCGCAAACTACAAGACATTCTCACCGATCACAAAGTACCCCTCGCCCAACGCAACCAGATACCCGTTGTCTGCTGCCAAGACGAAATTGTCTGGCTTCCCGGCTACGCCATCGCCCACAACTGGCGCCTCGAAACCCAGCAAACACCCGCCCTACACTTAAACCTCATTTAAACCCCAACATAATGCAGGAAACTTGATGCGTTCCCGTAAGGGCAATGCTACCATGTGCGACTTTTCACTGAGGAAATTATGACAACTGAAAAAAAACCTACCCCACAAAAGAAAGATAAATCCACGCCTCCCCGCAAAGGACAGCCACCGGTGCCTGCGCGTGGCTTAGCGCTCTCCTTTCTGTTAATGGCTATCTTTCTGACCGTCATGTACCTGTTCTCCGACTCCTCCAAGAGCAGCGGCGAGCTGGACTACTCGGATTTCGTTACACTCGTTAAGAGCGGTCGCGTCTCTAAAGTCGATATCGCGCACGACGGCGCCGGAAACCACAACATCATTGGTGAATCGAAAGATATCAATGCCGCCGGATCGACTCGCTTCCGTACGGAAATTATCCTCACCGACAAGCTGATGGAAATGCTTGAAGAATATGACGTTCAAGTGACCGTTAAGCGCCCTCGTACCGTTATGGTCTCCATTCTCGCGAACCTCATCCCATTTATCCTAATTTTTGGTCTGATCTACTTCTTCTTTATTCGTCAGATGAAAAACTCGGGCCGCGGTGCCATGAGTTTTGGAAAGAGCCGCGCCAAGCTGCTCACCCGTGATAAAAACAAGATCACCTTTGCGCAGGTCGCGGGAGTCGACGAAGCCAAAGATGAGCTGGTTGAAGTGGTTGAATTTCTAAAAGACCCCAAGCAGTTCCAAAAACTGGGCGGTAAAATGCCAAAGGGCGTCCTGCTCTGCGGACCGCCCGGAACCGGTAAAACCTTGCTGGCTAAAGCTGTTGCCGGCGAGGCCGATGTCCCTTTCTTCACGATTAGCGGCTCTGATTTTGTCGAAATGTTTGTCGGTATTGGCGCCTCACGCGTTCGCGATATGTTTGAGCAGGGCAAGAAGAATGCCCCCTGTATCATCTTCATCGACGAAATCGACGCCGTTGGCCGCAGCCGCTTCAGCGGCATCGGCGGCGGCCATGACGAACGTGAACAGACGCTCAACGCACTCCTAGTTGAGATGGATGGATTTGACACCCAAGAGGGTATCATCATCGTTGCCGCCACCAACCGACCTGACGTACTCGACCAAGCCCTTCTTCGCCCCGGGCGCTTCGACCGCCAAGTAGTCGTGGATCTACCGAGCCTGAAAGGGCGCGAACAGATCCTCAACATCCACGTTAAAAATGTGCGGCTTTCCGACCAAGTTGAGCTGGAAAAAACGGCGCGCGGCACCCCCGGATTCTCAGGTGCTGATCTGGCCAACCTCGTCAACGAAGCCGCGCTGTTGGCCTCGCGCCGTAAAGCCAACTTTGTCGAGCAACAGGATATGGAAGAGGCGCGCGATAAAGTGATCTGGGGCCGGGAGCGGCGCAGCCATGCCCTCGACGCCGACGAGAAAAGACTTACCGCCTATCACGAAGTCGGACACGCCATCGCAATGCACTACATGGAGGAGTGCGAGCCGATTCATAAAGTCACCATCATCCCGCGTGGCCGAGCGCTCGGGGCTACCATGCAGCTCCCCAAGAAAGATCGCTACACGCAATCGCAGAAACGACTCGAAGCCGACCTGGTCGCCTTCATGGGTGGACGGGCAGCTGAAGAGCTTATTTTTGGTGACATTACGACGGGTGCACACAACGATATTGAACGCTCCACCGCCATTGCCCGCGCAATGGTCTGCGAATACGGCATGAGTAAAAAAGTGGGCCCCCAAAATTTAGGCAATAGCCGTGAACCCATTTTTATGGGACAAGGCATGACCGGCTCACAAGATTATAGCGAGGCAACGGCAAACCTGATTGATGCCGAAGTACAGCGCATTCTCACGGAAGCCTATGACACCTGTATGAACCTGTTAGTCGAGCATAAGCAGCAGCTGATCAATATGTCTGAAATTCTGATCGATAAAGAGGTGCTCGATGCCGATGAAGTATTGCACATTCTCGAGCATGGAACCCTACCGGAACCGCCCCCGACTGAAGAGCCCGCCGCCGATTCATCTGAAGAGATAAGCGAAAAAGCTGTCGAGGAAGGGGCTGAAGAACTACCAAAAACCGATGAAGATACGGCTGACGAATCGCCCGAAGAGTCATCAGAATCTGAGACGACTTAACGTTGCATCTTTTAAATAGCTGTTTATACTTTAGCATATGAAAACGGCGGCTATTGCAACTACATTAAGCGTACTTCTGTTTATCACGGGTTGCTCGATTACCTTTAAACCATGGGTGCTGAGCAACCTCACGAGCGGTATGACTGTCGATCAGGTCGAACGGCAGTTGGGTCAGCCCGACCGTATATCCCATAAAGATGACACCGTCATCTATCACTACACGTACACCGAACCCATCGCCCTCCAGCAGGAAAATATAATCCGACAGGATGATTACACTGTCTTACCACGACGCGACGAACCGAGACTTGAGATCAAAACCTATACCTACGAAGTTCTCTTTGTAGATGGAAAACTGATGAACTATAAAGAGCGGTACTAAGCGTCTAGCGGTTCTCTTCGATAAACTGATGTAAGTCTCGGTTATCGACACCCGGACTGTAGCGTTGTACCTGTTCTGGTGACACGGGACTATAAGAGGGACGTACAAATATCTCTTCCTGCGGCTGGGCAGGTATAACATTACGAGAGGGGCGTACTTGTTCTGCAAAATTGGCGGGTCTATACGTAGAGAACGACCGCCGCTCTTCAACCGGATCTCTCGAACGCCTACTATTGAAAGATTCACGGCTACTACTATACGAAGGCATCAACACCTCCGAAGAACTAGGTTGCCTAGATTCCCATGGACTAGCAACTCTCTCGGATCTATTTATAAGAGAGCGTTTCTGCTGCAAACTTTTTTCCGGTGCGCGCAATCCAAAAATATCTTTACGTTCCCTGCTTTCTTGCAGTTCATACGTTTCCAACTGACTTCGATCGTCCGACTCCCGCTCCTCTCCGGGCACACCAAACATAGACCAATACTCTGAAGTAGCCTTCGAAGATTCGAGCTCCTCTACCTCCGTTTCCGACCACCAGTTCTCCTGCTGACTAGGAAGCGGTCTTGGCGCCTGCCGGGGCGGCGGCATCACTACTCCACCCTCATGCCGTTCAAATTCTAAATCTTCAACTTGCATCATCTCAGAATCTTTCACCGACTCATCATCTATCTCGCCTGTATCAACCGTTAACCCACTCGAAACAATGTCGATGCGTTCCCGCAGATACTTGCGCATGATGCGCTGCTTACGCTCCTCCAGCGTCTCCTCAGCACCCGCATGAGATACGAGTAGAAACAGCAGTGCCATGAAAGAAATGAAAACTTTTTTCATACATATAATGTGGGACATCTACCTATCCCGCGTCAATGCATTATCCATCTTGCGCCGCAACAAATTCATTCCACGCCGGCTGTCCTCCAACTAGAGAATAAACCGACTGGATGCCTTGCTTACGAAACCACTTCGCCGCCATCGTCGAACGCACACCCGCCGCACAAACCAGTACGGTCGCATCCGCTGGATTAACTGCCTCCGGCTTATGTACCAACTGATCCATCGGAATATGCTCCACGTCTCCCAGCATCGGCGCCAGCGCCACTTCATCGACCGTTCGAATATCAATCAGCCGGAGCCCCTCTAATTGGCGCGTCACTTCAACATCTATTTCAAGCGCATCATTCTGCATCTGTTATTCCTCACAAACCGAACCCTGAGATCTACCACAAAAATGGCGGAGAGAGAGGGATTCGAACCCTCGGTACGCTTTTAGGCGCACACACGCTTTCCAAGCGTGCTCTTTAAACCACTCAGACACCTCTCCAAACGGAAGGCGAAAGCTACACCCTCACCCGACGGCTTTCAATCCTCTTTTACACCCCAAAACCCATCTTGAACTTTTATTGCAATTCATGTTGCAATAAGAATCTTTTCCGATACATTGCTATTTCCATGTCAATTAAACGTACAACCGAGCAGCGAAAAATAATCGCACAGATCTGTCTTTCGAGTCAGCAACCGCTGACAATTGATCGTATTCTGCAACTCGGCCGTGCCCAGCTTCCAACCCTCAACCGGGTGACCGTCTACCGCAATCTCAACCGTATGGTCGAAGAGGGAACGCTAACCCGCCTTACCCATCCCGACAAAGGAACGCTCTACGAACAGGCTAACCGCCCCCACCACCATCACTTTTTCTGCCGCAGTTGCGAAAACGCTTTCGAGCTCCCCGGCTGCGGCCTCTCCGAAAAAAAAAAAGCCCCCGCTGGGTTCATCGTTGAAGGACACGAAGTCTTTCTACATGGCCTGTGTGCTGACTGCACATAACAAGGAAATCATGAGCATAACCCCCCCCCCTAAAACCCAACACTGGTTCGATAAAATTGCGATCTTTCTCGCCGCCACTTGTGCCGTGCACTGTCTACTAATGCCCGTCATTGTCGTTGCGCTTCCTATTGTAGCCACCAGTTTTTTCGCCGATAAAAATTTCCATCTCTGGATGCTCTACCTCGTGTTGCCCACCACCGCCATCGCTGTTTTTCTCGGTTGCCGCGACCACAAGGACAGATGGGTTATCACCCTCAGCTCCCTTGGCCTACTCATCCTGGTCGGCGCCACCATATATGAAATGAATGTACACGGAGGCTGCACCACCTGCGCCACCGGAGCCGAAGGACACACCCATGCCCACACGCCCCTATCCCCCATCGTATGGGTCAATATATCCGGCGGTCTCTGCCTGATTGCCGCACACGCGCGCAACTTCAAACTTTGTAGAAAAGATGAATGTAGTAAATAACTATGGAGGTTAGAAAAATATGAATAAATACATAATGCTCATGTTGTTGAGCGTGCTATCAATAACAGCATACACATTGGCAGATGATCACAGCGGTAAAACTGTTGAGATTGAAAAAGCATCTGACAAAACGATTGAGTGTGCAGACTCATGCCTCGTGAGAGACAACTCATTTAACCCATCGGTAAGTATGATTCTTAATGCGAAGTACCAACAATTTTCTGCCGACAGCGGAGACTTCGCAGGTGGATGGTTCATCGGTCATGAAGGCGAACGGGCAGAGCAGGAAGGTTTCGGACTCGATCATACCGAATTCGCCGTCACGGCGAACGTGGACGATAAATTCCGCGGCAGCTCAGTTTTCGCCATCGCAGAGCATGACGGCGAGACAGAACTCGAACTCGAAGAAGCCTACATCGAAACACTACCTGGATTTGGTCTACCCTCTGGCATGAGCGTCAAGGTGGGTCGTGCTTTTTGGACATTAGGTTACCTGAACGAACACCATGCGCATGCCGACGACTTTGCAGATCGTCCCCTGCCATATCGTGCGTTTCTCGACAAGCACTTCAACGATGATGGAGCACAGGTGTCGTATGTATTGCCCACCGATCTCTACACCGAAATCGGAGCATCTACGTTACGCGGCAACGACTTTCCCTTCGGCACCAGCAACGACGAAGGCAACGAAGCTTGGTCTGCATATGCCCGCATCGGCACAGACTTTGGCGACAACCAGAGCATCCGTATTGGCGGCTACATCCTCTCGGGTAACACCGGCGCTGGCCGTAGTTTGATGGATGAACATGCTGATCATGCGCACGAAGGGGAAGAAGAGGAGGAGCATGAGATTACTGCCATGAGCTTCTCTGGAGACAGTGATCTAATGATTGCTGATGTTCGCTATACATGGGCGCCTACTGGCAACTCCTCTGAAAAAGAGGTCATCCTACAAGCTGAATTCTTCCAGCGTATCGAAGATGGCATCTACAGCATTTCCGAACACGGCGAGGAAGTAGTTGCTGGTGTAACAAATGAGATTACTGTAACAGAACCCTTTACCTTCAGCGATGTTGACTCAAGCGGCTGGTACGCGCAAGCAGTCTACAAATTCGCTCCGCAGTGGCGCGTAGGCGTACGTTACAGTCAGTTGCAGTCTCCGGATGTTCCCGCTGCATTTGCTGGCGAACATGAAGGTGAATTTGATCCGGCAGGATTTAATCCTGAAGCTTACTCTTTCATGATCGACTACTCGAACAGCGAGTTCAGTCGTCTGCGGCTGCAGGTCAATCAAGAAGAGCTGTCTGACGGCAACGAAGATACACAGGTTGTGCTTCAATATATCATGAGCCTCGGTGCGCACAGCGCCCACGCTTATTAATCAGTAGCTTTATAATGAAAAATTTACTTCTACTTGTGGGGCTGCTTATCGCAGCCCCCTATTTTTCAGATGCATCGCTCCGCGTCTTTGCCTGTGAACCCGAATGGGCTTCACTGGCCGAAGAGATTGGCGGCGATAAGGTTTCTACTTTCAGTGCTACGCATGCTAGGCAGAACCCGCACTATATTCGTGCACGCCCCAGCCTGATTGCCAAGATCCGACGCGCCGACCTGCTGATCTGCTCCGGTGCTGGACTCGAAGTCGGCTGGTTGCCGGTACTGCTTCAAAAGGCAGGCTCTACACTTCAGCCGGGCAGAGTTGGTTTTATAAGTGCCTCAGATCATGTCCCTGTTTTGGAGGTTCCAACCGTTGTTGATCGCAGCCTTGGCGATATACATCCCGAGGGAAATCCACATATCCACTATCACCCTGATAACATCGTGAAGGTTGCCAATGTGATTTGCGAACGCCTCTGTCAACTAGATGCCGAACATGCAGTCTATTACCAAAACCGGCTAGGGCAATTTCGGCAGCGCTGGACAACCGCTGCTGCCACATGGAAAAAGCAGAGTGCGGCACTCAAAGGTAAATCTGTTGTGGTCTACCACAAAAACTTCTCCTACCTGATCGACTGGCTAGAAATGAAGCAGGTGGGCTCTTTAGAACCTAAACCCGGACTGCCTCCAACGGCGTCTCATTTGAACCAGCTACTGGCTAATGCCAAAGCAAATGAGCTTTCTCTCATTATTCATACACCTTATGAGAATGACAAAGCCGCCCAGTGGCTCTCGAGTCGCACCGGAACGTCCGTAGTTCAGCTCCCCTACACTATTGGTGGAGATGACCAGAGCGATGACCTCTTTGGTCTATATGAACGAACCATCAGCCTCCTGAAAGAGGCTCTATAAATGACCGTTGAGCTGTTAGAAATTGTCGGGCCCGCCCTTGCGGCGGGTTTGATGATCGCCCTAACCCATGCCCCACTCGGTATAGAAGTACTCAAGCGCGGCATCATCTTTATTGACCTAGCCATCGCCCAGATCGCCGGACTCGGGCTCATTGCCGCAACCACTTTTTTCCATCACCCCTCGACCTGGGTTATTCAATCCTTCGCCTTAGCTTGCACCCTCGTGACCGCCTTCGGTTTCCGACTGGCCGAAAAAAAAGCCCCCCGCTACTTAGAGGCTATCATCGGCGTAAGCTATGTCCTCGCCTCCACCCTCGCCATTCTTCTACTGACCAAGCAGCCACACTGCTCTGAAAACATCGAACACATGCTCTCCGGACAGATGCTCTTTATCAGCTGGAGCGATGTGCTCCATCATCTCCCCATCTACATCGTCATCGTCGCGCTCTGGTTCTTCTCCCCACGGGTGCGCAGCGGGATTCTGTTCTACGCACTTTTCTCGGTTGCCATTACCTCCTCGGTACAGCTCGCCGGTGTCTATGTTGTTTTTGCCAGCCTGATCATTCCTGCCTTAGCCGTGACCAAAGCAAAGAAACCAAACCTCGCCGCCTGGACGCACGGTATCATCTCGGTAACGATCGGTATTTTGATAGCCGCAACGGCCGACCTTCCGGCCGGTCCACTCATTGTTATCAGCTATGCCTTCGTAACGATTCTTTCCCTCAGCCAACGCCTGCCGAAGCAATAGTCACCCTCGGAAACGCTTTTCCAATGCCTCTTGAACAACCGCCGGCACAAACTGGCTGATATCACCACCCAGCTTTGCCACCTCGCGCACGTTGCTTGAACTCACATAGCTGTAGTCCTGTTTCGGCATAAGAAACAGTGTCTCAATCTCCGGTTGCAGCTTACGATTGGTCAACGCCATTTGAAACTCATACTCAAAATCTGAAAACGCCCGAAGGCCCCGCACAATAACGTGCGCTTTCTGTTCCTGAGCAAAATCAACCAACAGCCCCGAAAAGGCAACCGCCTCGACACCCGCTAAATGAGCCGTCGACCGCTGTACCAACTCTATCCGCTCCTCCAACGAGAACAACGGCGCCTTCGCCTCGCTCGCCGCTACCCCAATCACTAAACGCGGGAAAATCCGCGCGGCGCGCTCTACCACATCCAAATGACCAAATGTCAGCGGATCGAATGTTCCCGCGCAAACAGCTGCCTGATTCATACCGACTCCCTTTTCAACATCACGATACGGGTTTTACCATATGCTTTATCACGCATCACTTTCCAATCTGCGGGAATTTCAACCGACTGCACTCCCCGCATCTCATAAATCAACCACCCATCATCCGCTAAGATACCTGCCTGCGCCACTCCCGCCAATGTCTGCGAAAACGCCTCCGGCAAATCATACGGCGGATCAGCAAAAATTAATTCATAACTGCCAAATGCACTTGGTAACCAGCGGAGTACATCCGCTCGAACTACCTCTGTATCTCCCAACTCAGCCACCCGTAAGGCCTCCACATTCGCTTCAATCTGTGCCACCGCCACCGACTGCTTCTCCACAAACCGAACCTGTGCCGCCCCCCGGCTCCACGCCTCCAATCCCAACGCACCCGATCCGGCAAAAAGATCCAATACCCGCCACCCCTCACAACTTCCTCCCAACGAAGAGAACAGCGCCTCTCGTACCGCCTCCATAGTCGGCCGCACATCCCCCTTCGGAACCTCAAACCGTCGATTCCGCAACCAACCGCTCGTAATTCTCATGATTCCACTGCTCCCTTCCCGAAAAGTTCTCATCATGAACCGTCATCGCGCAATTTCAACCGTTTTCCACCGCTCGACATCCCTCTCACAATGTGATAGCACCAAGACACCATTATGAAGGAACAATCCGCCCATCGTGAAGC
The DNA here is from genome assembly GCA_964014015.1 of uncultured Kiritimatiellaceae bacterium. Taxonomy (GTDB): domain Bacteria; phylum Verrucomicrobiota; class Kiritimatiellia; order Kiritimatiellales; family Pontiellaceae; genus Pontiella. The sequence goes on along the minus strand of CAXGYR010000047.1, from coordinate 519 downwards.
CCTGCAAAATGCCAAGCGCATTGTCGTTAAAGCAGGCAGCAAAGTCCTTGTGCAACGCTCGGGCAGGCCCGACCGTGCACGGATGCAAAAACTCGTCGACGAAATCGCCACGCTACACCAAAGCGGTATCGAATCTGCCCTCGTCTCCTCCGGAGCCGTCGGAGCCGGACTGGATGCCCTGAACAAAAAATCACGCCCCCGCGATATCGCTGATCTGCAGATGGCAGCCGCCATCGGCCAACTTCGCCTCATGAGCATCTACGGCGATCTCTTCGCCAACAAACAATGTACGATCGGTCAAGTCCTGCTCACGCACGATGTTCTAAAAGACCGTGAGCGTCACCTCAACGCCCGCAACACACTGCTCCACCTCATCAGCAACCGCATCATTCCCATCATCAACGAAAACGACACCATCTCCACCGAAGAGATCAAGTTTGGCGATAACGATGTCCTCGCCGCCCTCGTCGCCATCCTTGTGGATGCCGATGCACTCATCCTGCTTAGCACCACCGACGG
>CAXGYR010000046.1:0-11137 GCA_964014015.1 uncultured Kiritimatiellaceae bacterium | reverse complement strand
GGGCCCTAACCGGGCGCCGCCCCATCGCCTTCATGCAATTTGCCGACTTTCTCCCTGTCGCCTACAACCACCTTCTTTCCGAAATTGGCGCCATGCACTGGCGCACCAATGGCAACTGGCAAACCCCCGTCACCCTCATGGCCATCGCCGGTGCCTACCGCCCCGGCCTCGGGCCCTACCACGCCCAAACCCTCGAATCCATCTGCGCACACATCCCCGGACTCGACGTCTTCATGCCCTCTACTGCCGCCGACGCCGCCGGCCTACTAAATGCCATCGAACACTCACAACGCCCCTCCCTATTTCTATTTCCAAAAAGCCTCATCAACGACCGCCAGCGCACCACCTCTGCTGACATCAGCAATCATTATGTTCCCATCGGCAAAGCCCACATCCGCCGAGTCGGGCAAGACCTCACCCTCCTCAGCTGGGGCAGCACCATGCCTCACTGCGAAAAAGCCGCCGAAGCCTTCGCTGAAGCCGGCATAAACATCGAGGTCATTGATCTACGAACCCTCTACCCCTGGGATGAAGAAACCATTCTTAACTCCGTCAAAAAAACCGGAAAACTCGTCATCGTCCACGAAGACAACCGCACCTGCGGACTCGGCGCAGAAGTCGCCGCCTCCATCACCGAAACCCTCGATGATACCATTCTCATCCGCCGCGTCACCCGCCCCGACACCTACATTCCATACGACTTCAGCGCCCAGCTCGCCGTCATGCCCTCCTTCCGCAGCATTGTCGAAACCTCTGCTCAACTTCTCGAAGCAGACCTCCACTGGGAAGAGAACAACGAACAAGCCAACGGCACCCTGATCATCAAAGCCATCGGCTCGAGCCCGTCCGACGAAACCGTCACCGTCAACTCCCTCCACGTTATCTCTGGTCAATCTATTGAAGAAGGCGACCTGCTCGCCTCCGTCGAAGCCGATAAAGCCTCGATGGATATCTCCGCCCCCACCACCGGAACCATCATCGATATCCTTGCCGCCGAAGGCGATCAACTCGCCGTAGGTACCCCCCTACTAACCATCCAAACCCAAGACGACACCACCCAAACCAAACCCGTTACCGAAGAAAACCCCGGTACACCCGTTATACAAAAAAGACGCCCCGTACAAGCCGCGCAACCTGCCATCCACACCGCCCGTTCCATCAAACCAATCTATCTATCCAACATCACCACTGTCCTCGGCTCAAGGCATCTTACCAACGAACAGATTCTACAAGGACACGAAGAGTGGGACTCCGATGCCATCCGTAAACGTACCGGCATCGAAAACCGCTACTGGATTGCAGAAGACGAAGATGTTCTCTCCCTCGCTGTAAATGCGACCCAGCAACTACTTGAACAAGAACAACTCGATATCTCCGAAATCGGCGCTCTCATCTGCTCTACCGGTACACCACCCTCGATGACACCCTCCCTCGCTTGCCGTATTCTTAATGAACTTAGCCCCGACAAAGGCGAAGTCCTCATGCAAGCTCACGACGTTAATGCTGCCTGTTCCGGTTATCTTTACGCCCTCCAATCCGCCTTCGACTTCATCAGTAACGCCCCCGGCAAAAAAGTGATCGTCATCACAGCCGAAACGCTCTCTCCCATGGTCAACCGCGACGACCAAAAAACCTACCCCCTCTTCGGCGATGCCGCTACCGCCTCCCTCATCTGCTGCGAAGAGCGCCCAGGCGCCATCGGCGTGAAACTTAACCGACCCGTACTCTCCGCCACCGGCGTTGATCCCAAAGTTCTCTATGTTCCCAACCTCGGAAGTGGCGAGCACATCGAAATGGAAGGGATCACCGTCTTCAAGCTAGCCGTCCGCAAAATGATTGAGATGCTCGACCAAGCCTGCACTCATCGCGGCATCACCACCGACCAACTTGACTACATTGTCCCCCATCAAGCCAACGAACGAATCATCGAGGCTATTCGAAAAACCATCCATTGCCCAAGTGAAAAAATGTTCAACCACATTGCCAAGTATGGAAACACTTCCTCTAACACGATTCCGATTGCCCTCGCCGAGCTGATGCCCGGTCTACCCAGTGGCAACCGCGTGGGCCTCACCGCCTTTGGTGGCGGTTTTACGTTTGGAGCCGCAGTCATCGAAAAGCAGTAACCGTTGCGATCTCACAATATGAGAAATCTCGCATCTCATGAGACGCAGGAGCTAATTTGAGCTAGCCCTACCAATTTACTCCGTCAATTCATCCGCCGCTTTGAAAACAATCGATGCTGAATTAATGCAATAGCGTAAGCCCGTTGGCGGTGGCCCATCCGGGAATACATGTCCTAAATGAGCGTCGCATTTGGAGCAGACCACCTCCGTCCGAATCATCCCGTGCGAAAGATCTCGCTTCTCTGTAATACCCCCATCGGTCACTGGCTCAAAATAGCTCGGCCACCCGCATCCCGAATCAAATTTTGCATCTGAGCGAAATAGTTCTGCTCCACAACAGACACAGGCATACAAACCGTCTTCTTTGTGATCCCAATATTCACCGGTAAAGGCCCGCTCCGTACCTGCCTGCCGCGTTACCCGAAACTGCTCCGGTGTCAGCTGTGCACGCCACTCTGCATCCGTTTTAACCACTTTATCACCCATATCAACTTCGCTCTCTGCCTCCGGCACACAACCAGAGCCCGTTAAACAAAATGCTACACCCAATACCCAAGTCCATTTTATAAGTTTGTCCATGTCTCAGCAGACCTAGAGAAAACAACTCTGTTCAATTTTTACAACGCTATAAATTTCAGTTGCAGTTCTCACGAAGGTCGCGCTTACTTACAGCATGAGCCAAGCAGACGATTGGATTCCCATTGAAAAAGACGAGGCACATTGCAAGCGTGAACGCGAACGCGCACGTGAATTGCGCCGATCGTCTTGGTGGAAAGCGCAGCTTCAAGCGGGACAATGTCACTACTGTAACGAACAGTTCCCCCCCGACGAGTTAACCATGGATCATATTCTTCCCGTCGTCAGAGGCGGCAAGAGCACTCAGGGCAACTGCGTACCCTGCTGCAAACATTGCAACAACGAAAAGAAGTATCTCACACCTGCCGAATGGATTATGAAGCAGCTTGAGAATGGAAATTAGAACAGATCCAGCTGATCCTCATCCCGCTTAAACTGCGGAAAGTAGAATGCATCGCGTCCCATCCATTTTGAAAAATTTTCAACGCTCAGCTCTTCGCCCCGCTTTTCAAGCGTCTCAATTATTTTTGCAAACAACAGTCCACAATAGGTGCTGTCCTCTTCCGCCCGATGAAAGGTTCCGCTAGGAAATTCAAAATGGCGGACAAGCGTCCACAACTTATAGTTGGCAAGCCCCGGAAAAACTTTACGCGCCAAACTTAACGTGTCCAAAACCGGACCAGTAGGTGCCGGTGCTTGTAAGCGTTTAACATCGGACAGATAAAATTTGTAATCGAAAGAAGCATTATGCGCTACCAACGGCAGTGAGCCACAGAAGGTTGCAAAATCCTCCATGACTTCTTCCAGATGCGGCGCGTTTTTCACCATCTCATCCGAAATTCCGTTCACCTGCGAAGCCTCGGCGGGTATCGGCACTTTGGGGTTAATAAGTTTTCCAAAGCTTTGCACCGCTTGTGACCCACTGAACCGTACAGCACCAATCTCTACAATTGCATCCGTTCCGGGTTGCGTCCCTGTTGTCTCCAAATCAAAGGCAATAAATTCCATGTTAACTCCCTTCACCACCCACATCTCTACCTACAAAAAAACCCGCTCATTGCTGAACGGGTTTATCAAAACATAACATATGTTTAGCGTGAAGCGCTCGCACGCTCCAACTCACGCTCTTCACGTGTCATCCCACGATCATCCACCTGTGTGGCTTTTACCGTGATTACCAAATTCTTCTTCTGGTTCCGTGAACCTTCCGAGCGAAAGAAGCGGCCAAAGTATGGAATATCGCCAAGAAACGGCACCTGATCGCGGAACGTTTCTGTCCGCTCATCAACCAAACCACCCATTACAACGGTGCTTCCGTCTGAGATAGTCACCTGTGTCTGGATACTGCGTTTCTCAAAGTAAGGCATTCTAGCAATCAACTGCTCGGAGTTACCAAACAACTGAGACACGTTATTACCACCTGACTCATACGCATTGATACCCACCAAATAATCATCGTAGCCAAGGAACTTCGTGATTTCAGGTTGCAGATCCAAGTCAATGGTATTGCTTTCCACATCCACCACTGGAGTAACTTTCAACACCACACCCAGATCGTACTCTTCCCAATCCTGCGGCTTAACAACCGGTGCTGTACGCTGACCTGTTTCCACGTCATAGTCTTGAGGATAGCGGTGCACTTCCACCACCCGAATAAGGGCTTCGTTACCGCTTTTGGTAGTTACCTTCGGTGCGGACAATACATCTGCCGTTCCTTCCTGCTCCATCGCTGTGATTGCAAGATCCAAGGGCAAATCGTTATTATTGCTGAATACCATGGTCGCTGGTGCTCCACCCATTAAGCTGAGCAAACCAGATTGCGCAGATGCATCGAAGGCTGTTGTATTATCACGCAATCCTGTTCCAAACAGGCTCTGATCGTTATTAATCGTAGTAGCACCAGAGGAACGATTGTTGTAGATCTGAGTTCCATCTGCACCCACAACTCCTGAACTCGCCGGATACGAACTACCACGCGTGAAGTAGGTTCCATCTTTCAGCTGAAAATCGGCAAACTCACTTCCATCGTTAACCAATGTCCAGTCAAAGCCAAGTTCCTCAAGCGCACCTTCATTGTATTCCACAAACTTAGACTCAATCTCAACCTGCTGCGCACGGCGTTTAATCGCCTCTTCCTTCAAGTCGTACAGAATATCTTCAACCTGTCCCAAGTTCTTCGGCGTGTTCTTAACAAACAGCTTATGGAAATTAGGCTGATAGACCGCTGACGATCCTTCTGGCCACTCAACGATAGAGAAAAAGCCAACCACATCAATTGGGCCACCCACGCTGGACGAAGAGGTGTCACCGAACAGATCATCTATCCCGCCACCAGAATCACCTGACATATTTTCTAACTCAGCACCCACTTCGGGAATCACATCATATGAAACCAACTCTAAATCACTCGGTGCTACATATCCTACGGGCATAATCGCAATCGCGTTTTCTTGAATCTCAAACTTAAGAGATGCCATTTCAGTGATATATTGAAGTGCTTCAACAAGGCTCAAATCACGAATTGAGATCGTAATATTACCTGTCATTGCATTCTCCATTCCCAATGTAAGAATATTGATGCCTTCTGAATCCTGGCGCATGCACGTTTCGGTCAGAAAGATAACAACATCACGAATATCTGCATCACGAAAATCTAAACTGGGAATTTGAATCGCCTCAACCCGTTGTGTCATCGCCTCAACTGCCAGCTCGCTCTCTGATTTTTCAGCACCCTTATCGTCATCCAGATGTAAGCCAAAACTGCGCGGCTCCTGATTCCACGTCCGTTCAACTTCAGCCAATGCCATCGCACGGTCGGCACTCTGTTTTGTCTGGCTAATTGAAGCCAATTTAGACGCAATCCGCTGCAAATACGTCATGGCTGTACGATTATAGGGATCCTCCACAAGCACAGCCTCAAAAACACTCTCAGCTTTGGCCAAATCACCCGCTCGGTAGAACGCAACGCCTTTTTCTAGCAAGCTTGATTCCTGAACTTCAGCAACTACCGCAACAGCTTCTTTTTCAGCAACCTGCTGAACCGCCGCTTTTTCCGCTGTCTCGCCGTTCTGCTGACCAGCACTCTCCAATAGAGTAAACACATCACTTTCATACGATTGAGCTACCGCGAAACTCGTACAAAGCAGCACACTCATCAAACTACTTCCAATTTTTACCATCTCGTCACTCCTGATTAATACTTTTAAAATTACACCACTACAGCAAAGTCTTGATACTGACACATATGTAGAGCGTGCCATAATAGAATAATACGATCTTCAATCAAGCCTAATTCACCTAACAAATTAGCTGACTGTTTTCATCAAGTTAACCACTGCTTCGCGGGGGCACGGCTGCCGCAAAAGCTGCTCACCGACCAATAATGCTCGAACACCACACTGTTGCAGTGCCAGCACATCGTCCGATGTGCGAATCCCACTCTCACTAATCAGCGTAATTTCATCAGGCATCTCACGCGCCAGGGCATATGTCACCTCCAGCGTTGTTTCAAATGTTTTTAGATTACGATTATTAATGCCAATACAGGTCGCTCCTAATTGCAAAGCGCGATCCATCTCCTCCCGATCATGCACTTCCACTAGTGGAGTCATGCCCCTTTCAAAAATCTCTTTCGAAAAACTACGAAGCTCCTGATCTGATAACACCGCCGCAATCAACAATACCCCCGATGCACCCAACAGCTGCGCATGCGCTATCTGCAACGCATCCACAACAAATTCCTTATATAACATCGGCAGTGAAACCGCCGCTCTCACCGCTCGGAAATCATCTTCACCCCCACCAAAATAGGCCCCGTCCATCAAACAGGAAATAGCCGAGGCTCCAGCCGCCTCATAGGCCTGCGCAATCGCAACCGGATCAAACGGCTCCCGAATGATCCCCGCCGATGGCGATTTCCGCTTTATCTCTGCAATCAACCCCATTGGCACCGATCGTAGAGCCGTTACAAAATCCTCTGGTCCCACGTCCGGCATTTTCCATGATGCCATCGGATTTGATGCCTTCAACGCCGCCACTTCAACTCGCTTATCCGCCACAATCTTATCTAATATGCTCATGATCTATTCTGCTTTAAAAAAGTTTGTATAAAGGAATCTAATTCTCCGTCCAGTACCCCTTGCACATTTCCCATCTGCTCATCCGTCCGATGATCCTTTACCATTGTATACGGTTGCATGACATATGACCGAATCTGAGAGCCCCACGCAATCTCTCCTTTGTCGCTGTATAGCTGGTCTACGGCTTGCCGTTTTTTATCCTGCTCAATTTCATACAAGCGCGCCTTCAACATCTTCATCGCCGACGCCCGGTTTTTATGTTGCGACCGCTCCGCCTGGCACTGCACCACCGTCCCCGTCGGCAGATGCACAATCCGTACGGCCGAATCAGTTGTATTCACATGCTGCCCCCCCGCACCCTGCGCCCGAAACGTATCAATCCGCAGGTCCGATTCCACCACCTCAATCTCAATATCATCATCCAGCTCCGGACTCACATCCGCCGCAGAAAACGAGGTATGCCGTCGTGACTGCGAATCAAACGGGCTAATCCGTACGAGCCGGTGTACGCCCCGCTCTGACTTCAACAATCCGTATGCATACGGACCTTGAATTAAAAGAGAAACACTCTTGATACCCGCCTCATCCCCCGCCTGATAGTCCATCACCTGCACCTTAAAACCCTGTCTTTCCGCATACCGTGTATACATTCGATAGAGCATATCCGCCCAATCACAACTCTCGGTTCCTCCTGCACCCGCATGGAGCGTCAAATACGCATTATTTCCATCAAACTCATCTCCTAGCAATGACTGCAACTCCAACGCCTTAAAGCCCGAAATAACCGAATCAAGCTCGGCACGCAACTCCTCTAATGCACCCGCCTCATCCGCCTCCGCCAACTCCGCCAACACGCCCGCATCGTCCAGCGAACGAACAATCACATCAAACGGATTTACTACCTGCTTCAACGCCCGTGTCGCCGCAATATTCTTCTGAGCCGACGCCTGATTATTCCAGAAATCTGGTGTTGCCGCCTCCGCCTCCAGCGCCGCCAGCTCCTTCCTCCGGCGATCTATTTCCAGATAGCCCTCCATCTCACGCAGTTTTTCCTGAAAGGCTTCTAGCTCTCTCTTTAACTCTTCCAGCATACTCTACCGCTCACTATCCAATCGCAACATAACTCATGCCATATCAACCAATAAAAACAGCCTAACGCGACCTACGCCGAAGTGCCACTCCCAACAACAAAAATGAGACCACCCCGCCCGCCAACACCACCCTTGCAAATCGCTCACCCGCAGCCGTATATACAGTGGGCGCCCGATCCGCCAACGCAGGACGAACCGTTCCCACCAAAAAACCACTCTGCCTCGGTTCCAACCTTCGCTCCACCCGACCATATGCATCAATAATAGCCGTTACTCCCGTATTGCAACTCCGCACCATCGGCACCCGGTTTTCTACACACCGGAATACCGCATGCGCCAAATGCTGCTCAGACTGCACCGAGGGATCAAACCATGCATCATTCGTCTGATTAACCAGCCACCGCGCGCCACCTCTCACCACATCCCGCGCCAGCAACCCCATCGTATCCTCAAAACAGATTAACGCGCCAAACGGCGCCAGCCCCTCCACCTTAAAAACCGTAACCGACTCTCCCGCCGCAAAATCAACATCCAACGGCGATAAGAAACGTAAAAGCCCCGGCAGCGGAACATACTCTCCAAACGGAACCAGATGCCTCTTATGGTATGAAGCCACCGGTTCCTTCCCACCATCAAACAACAACGAACCATTATACAACCGCCGTTCGCCATCCACATCCGCAAAATCCATCGAACCCACCAGCAACGGCACACCCTCCTGCGTCAACCGATTCACCAGCGCCCGACTCGGAAAACTCAGTCGCACATAATCCGGAGCTGCTGTTTCAGGCCATACGATCAATGCTATCTCATCCATCCGCAATGCCGCACTACTCAACGACTCAAGTCGCTCCCGAATCTCCCGATTCATCGCTGCATCGCGACGAGCCGTCTGTGGAATATTCGGCTGAATCAACCCCACCTGTAGCGGCTCTCCCATCGGCATTGGACTGAACAAAACCCGCATGCCGAACATCACACTCAACGCCAATGGAACCAGCCCCAACATCAACTCAAAATGCGGACGGTATTTTTTAAGCTGCCCACCCTGTACATACTGCCTAATCGTTAGAAACACCCCCGCGTTCATCCACACAATCACCGCTGAGACCGCCGTCACCCCTCCCCGTTCAGCCAACTGAATCGTTGCCGGATTCGCATACTGAGAAACACCCAGCGCATTCCACCCAAACCCCGAGAAAAGAGTACTACGCAAAAACTCCGCACCGCACCACACGATTGTTAAAATCAACATCACCCGTAAATTTTGAAGAAGCGACCCCTGTTTCCATAACTTACCGCACCAACATGCCGTCAATCCGAACGGAATAAAATAGAGTGCACAATAACTAACCAATATCAAAAACCCCGCCAGCGTCCCCGCTTTAAACAGCCATACATCAACCGTCTGCGTCATCTTCCAAAACCACGATAGTGACAACGCAAAAAAAACCAAGCCGCTCAACCACGCCAAGCCAGCCGCCCGCTTTGTAGAGACCGACTGCACCGCCAACAACAACGGAACCAGTGCCGTAAACACCAATGTCGACTGCCCCCAACCCGGGAACGATCCCACCAGCATCAATCCCGTAAGAACTGCTCCTCCCACTCGAAATCCATTTCGCTTATTCATTCTCATCCACCCTGTAAAATCATCACATCCGGACAATGCGTCCAAGCCCGATCAGCGCCTTCACTCCGCAACACCTGCTCCACAAAACAAACTACCTCAGAGCGATCCCCCAGCTCCACTTCCGCAAAGAGTTTACACATCGCATCCGAACCCAGCCCCCGCAAACCCAAAACACCTTTACCCAAATTTTCATCCCACAAAACCGTCATCTGCTCCAACAGCCAACGAACCGAACGAAACACCATCATCTCATGTAACTCCTCCTCCGAAACCGCCAATCGCCCCACATCCAAAATCCACATCGCACCACCCTGCAATCCCGCCCAACAATCCGGCACAATCACGCCCCGTGAAAAACAAGGAAACAACGCCCCAAAGGAATCGAGTTGGTCAAATCCATCTAGCCAACGCTCTGCAAAACGACCATAAACCGCATCCGCCTCCAACAACAATTTTGCATCCTCGGCCCGATGCACACCCGCCAACCCCTTTGCCGCCAACAACAACAAATCAGCCCGCTTCAGCATCGCAAACCCCGACACCTCGCAAAACGCCGCCACCCCCGCCGCCACATGTTCCGCCTCCGCCTTTTCCAGCTTCGGAATCGACTGTAATAAATCGAACAAAGGCTCTCGCCATGCCATCGCTATGGAACCAGACAAACTCTTACTCCCGACCGATTAGTCGCTCCACCTCATTCATAAACTGACCCGCATCACGGAAACGACGATACACAGACGCATACCGAATATAGGCAACCTCATCAAGTTTCACCAACGCCTCCATCACCTTACGACCCAGAATAATCGACGGAATTTCCCGCTCATATTCCGCCTCTGCCTGGCTTGAAATTGAATCCGTTATCCGCTCCAGTTGCTCCACACTAATATGCCTCTTACGACACGCAATCGCCAAACTCTTCATCAATTTATCGCGACTGAACTCTTCCCGCCGACCATCACGCTTTGTCACCTGAAGATCCGCACGCTGCACCTCCTCATACGTCGTAAAACGATGTCCACATAAATTACAAGCCCGTCGGCGACGGATCGCGTTTCCATTACGAACTTCACGACTATCAATCACTCGATTATCTCGCCCATCACACTTTGTACATTTCATGAAAACCTCACTCTCGATATCAACGAAAAACTAGGGTCATTCTCTATTCAAAACCAACAAAAAACGGCGGAACAATTCCGCCGTCTTTTGTGATAAAGATTTCCTCAAACGCTTACTTACGCCGAGTCTTCTTTGCTACTTTTTTCTTCGCTGGTGCTTTTTTAACTGCCGCCTTCTTCTTCGCGGGAGCCTTCTTCACAGCTTTCTTCTTCGCCGGTGCTTTCTTAGTTGCCGCCTTCTTCTTCGCGGGAGCCTTCTTCACGGCTTTCTTCTTCGCCGGTGCTTTCTTAGCTGCCACTTTCTTCTTCGCGGGAGCCTTCTTCACGGCTTTCTTCTTCGCCGGTGCTTTCTTAGCTGCCGCCTTCTTCTTCGCGGGAGCCTTCTTCACAGCTTTCTTCTTCGCCGGTGCTTTCTTAGCTGCCGCCTTCTTCTTAGCAGGCGCTTTCTTCGCAGTCTTCTTCTTCGCCGGTGCTTTCTTAGCTGCCGCCTTCTTCTTAGCAGGCGCTTTCT
>CAXGYR010000045.1:0-11665 GCA_964014015.1 uncultured Kiritimatiellaceae bacterium | reverse complement strand
AAATGACCGCCGCCCGCCTCCGCCACCTCGGCATCCCTTCTCACCACATTCAAATTATAAACGCCCCCTTCGCCCAGCGTGACCGAACCTACAACGCCGCCCTCGCCCTCCGTCACCACCTCGACCAACACCCCCTACCCCCCGGAACCCCCCTCCATCTCATCTCCGTCGGCCCACACGCACGCCGCAGTCATCTCCTCTTCAAACGCGCCCTCGGCAACGCAACCGAAATCGGCGTCACCGCTCTACCCGATCCCGACTACCCCCCCCACCGCTGGTACGCCTACAGCAAAGGCGTCCGCTCCCTTATCTCCGAAACCATCGCCTACGCTTACGCCAACCTCAACCCCAACCCATGAGCACCGATTCCCATAACCTCTGGCTTCACCTCACGTTGCTCCAACTTCTCGAGCAGAGCCGCACCGATCCCCTCACCGGCTTACGCAACCGCCGCGGATTCGACGAATCACTCGAACAGCTTCAATCCGCCGCCCAACGCTACCAACGCCCTCTTAGCCTCATCCTCATCGATCTAAAAAACCTAAAACAAATCAACGACCAACACGGACACCCCGCTGGTGACCAACACCTACAGCAGCTCGCGCAAACATTGGAAAAACAGAAACGAACCAGTGATGTTGCCGCCCGTATCGGCGGTGATGAATTCGCTCTCCTTCTACCCGAAACCGATCAGCAACAAGCCCAGCAAGTCATCCAACGAATTCAGCAGCATCTTGAGCAACAGGGAATAGCCATTCACTTCGGCATCGCAACCCATCCTGGCGACCTCTACAGCGAAGCCGACACACAACTCAACAAACAAAAAGAGCAACGTTAAAACGCAATACACGAAGCATGTAGCGCTTCTATCTCTCCCGAGATCTTCGACACCACTTCGCAATCAACCGCCTCGCTCACACGCATCAATGCCAAGGAGTACTCTCCGCTTATGTCATGCGGATTCCGCATATCATTGATATTGAAGCCCGCTTCCGCCAACGACTTACCAATCTGACCAATTACGCCCGGACGATCCTTGTAGATGAACAAGAGCGCCGTGCCCGTCGGCTCAAAATAGAGTTTATCAAAATCATTGATCCGCGAAATCATCATATTCCCCTCCGCCAACGTACCACGCACACTGATCCGCTTGAAGTTGGCAGCATCCACCGCCGTCGTCACATCCACCGTAATCGAATTACCATAGCCCTTAGAGCTATCCGTCTCACGATTGAAATACTCAACGCCCTTCTCCTTCAAATACTCAAGAGCCGCATCGTACCCCTGCGACCGGTCAAACTCCTCGCTCAACGCCGCCAGCACCTGCACCAACAACCAATCCTTATACGCTGCCAGCTCACCGTAAAATGAAGTCTCCAACACCTCTACGTGCTGATTTCCACCCGCAATACCCCGGCACAGATGCGCCAAGGAAAACGCCAGTTCCGAATACGCTTTATCCAGCCCCTCCGGCACATCCCGGTTCACGATGTACGACGCAATCCCCTTATCATCTAGCCCGATAATTTGTGTAGCCGCCCGCGATGCCGCATTAAAATTCGCCTCTTTTGTACTCGCACCCAAATGCGGCAGCATAATATCCGCAATATCCGCAATCGGCTTATCACCCGCCTCATCCTTCGGATACACATCGTTCAATAGCCGCAACTGCTTATCATCCTTCAGCGACCGAAAATCATCCTCATTCAAAATCCCCGCGCGGGCACAGTTGATCAACGTGCCGCCCGGCTTCATACGACCAATCAAATCTTTATTGATGATGCCCCGCGTCTCATCGTTCTCCGGCATGTGTAGCGAAATATAGTCGCACGACTCAAAAATTTCTGGAAGATCCACCGGCGTTGCCCCCAGATCATGCGCACTTTTATCTTTCAGAAACGGATCAAACACCATCAACGTAACATCAAATCCACTCAACCGCTTCGCCACCAACTGACCAATCGCACCGAAACCAACAATACCAACCGTCTTCCCCGTAATTTCACGGCCCATTAAACTTTTCTTCTCCCATTTGCCCGCTCGGCACGAAATATCACCCGGGATCAAATGACGAGCATCCGCCAACATCAGCGCTACCACTTCCTCCGCCACCGCATTCGCATTCGCGCCCGGCGTATTCATCACGTCCACCCCACGTGATCGCGCATATTTCGTATCAATCGTATTGTAGCCCGCACCCGCACGAACAATAATTTTTAGCTGCGGCAGCGCATCAATAATATCAGCCGTCACCTTCTCCGACCGCACGATCATCGCGTGCGTATCTGCATGCTCTCCCACCAACGCTGCCAGCTCCGATGATTCATCCTGCACCACGTCATATCCCCCGTGCGCCAATAGAGTCTCACGCGCAACCGCCGCTAATTTTGTCGGAATCAGTACTTTTTTCATCATCTTCTCTCTTCGTTAAAATGTCCCTTAAAGCGCGCTAACCTATCACGCCTCCCCATCAGATCAAGCTTTGACAAATGAGGATTTTGTGTAACATTCGGAGGCTTATATGAAAACTTGCTTATCAATGTCGAAAATAGTCACGCTTACCACCATAGTGCTGCTCCTAAGCGGTTGCCTTGGCTATCAAATCGGCGGCACTACCCCCGACCACATCAAAACGGTCGCTCTCGCACCCATCATCAACCGCACCACCGAACCCGCCATTGAACAACCCCTAACTCACGCCATGCGTAGCTTCATCCAACTGGACGGACGCCTCACCCTAACCGATACCACCCAAGCCGATGCCATCCTCGAGATCACCCTCACCCGCCACCAAAGCCAGCCCATCGCCTACCGCTCCAATCAGCGCGACGTTGCCCCCCGCTTCTATCGCCAAACCCTTACCGCCACCGCCCGCCTCCGCAATACCCAAACCGGTGAACTTATTTCCGAATCGACCAATCACGGCGAATCCCTCTTTGAATTCACCTCCGATCTATCCACCTCTAAACGCAACACCTATGCCGACGCTGCCGACGAACTCGCCCGCCTCCTCTTCAGCGACCTCGTCGAAACCTGGCCATAAAAAAACCCGCTCGCAACCGAACGGGTCTCAAAAACTTTTCGCAACAAGCGCTACGCTAACTTACGCAACTGATTCGAAGCATTCGTTTTCCGGCGAATAGCCGTATTCTTCGCAAGCACACCCTTCTTCGCCGCTTTATCCAGCACCGAATGATAGGTCCGCAACGCCACTTCGCCCTGCTCCACATCCCCCGCACTCAACGCTTCCACCATCGCCCGACGCGCACTTTTCACCCGCGTACGAACCTGTAAATTCTGCTCACGACGCACCTCGTTTTGGCGCATTCTTTTTTTCGCACTCTTTAAATTTGGCATACTCTAACCCTTTCTTACTCCAAAATAGACAAGGGGGAGCATCATAAGCATGCCCACCCCGAAGTCAACCCGCAACTCACCCGTTTTTTACTTACCGGATCACACCCCAATGTTCCCGAAACGGCCAATAGACAAACACCGCCGGTCCCCGAAAATCCCGCCGCGGCACCCCACCAAAAAACCGACCGTCCAAACTCATGCCCGGCAACGTATTATCCCCGCACATTAAATACTCATCCGCCCCCAGCTCAATAACATCCGTCTTTGACCGCAACAACCCATCCAAACCATGCCCACCCTGATACGCCGGATCCGTTGCAATCTGCTCAAAAATCGCCGGTTCATTCACCACGTCACCATTCGCAACTAACCGCCCGTCGGCAATCTGAATACGCTCATTCGGCATCCCCACCATCCGCTTAATGTAAAACGTATTTTCCCGCACCTGTTCATGCTTGATATTCCGCGTATCAAACACCGAAACATCCCCCCGGCGCGGCGCCCGAAAATTATACGCCATCTTATTCACAATCACCTGATCGCCCGTAATCACCCGCCCCGAAGCAATCACATCCCCCTCCCGATAAAACCGCTTTAGCGCCAGCACCTCCTGCATGTAGACCGGCACCCGATGCTCCACGCCACCAATTGACAAAACAATCGAATCGCGAGACGGTCTAACCCCCGACAACGCCCCGCTCGTCTGCGCCCGAATATCTTTATACGATGCGCCCGTCAATAACCACTTCGGTAACTTTGTAATCGGATTATCAAAAAAGCCCCGCTCGGTATCTGCCTCCATTGTAATCCCATTCAATGTCGGTTGCATCGACCCCGTAGGAATCTTAAACGGCTCAAAGAAGAACGCCCGAATCGCCATCGCCGCCGCCACCGCAACAATCAACACTTCCACATTTTCCCGTGCCCCTCGCCGCAACCGAAACGGATAGACTGTATCAATCGCCCGCTCCAGCGTCAGCATCGCCTGCTCTCGGTTCCCATTCCCCGACTTCAAAATTTCGCAAAATGCCTCTTCCGCCTGCCGCAACGTCTCCAGCTCGCGAGCATCCGCAATATCCTCACGCATGTTCCGTGCATGCTTCGCCGCCTGCAGCAGCTGCTTTGCCTCTTTCGCTTCTCTACGCTTTTTACCCAGCATGATCATCACTTGTTATTCGTCTTTAACACCGCAATAAACGCTTCCTGCGGAATATTTACTTTACCGATCTTCTTCAGCTTCTTCTTACCCTCTTTTTGCCGCTCCAACAATTTCCGCTTCCGAGAAATATCCCCCCCGTAACACTTCGCCGTAACATCTTTTCTATACGCCCGAATCGTCTCCCGCGCAATAATCTTCCCATTCACCGCCGCCTGCAGCGCCACCGTAAACGCCTGCCGAGGAATCACATCCAACAACGACTTACACATCTGCCGTCCTCGAGACTCCGCTTTCGAACGGTGAACAATACTCGAAAATGCGTCCACCACCTCTCCATGAATCATGATATCCATCTTCACCAACTCCGACGGCTGATAATCCGCATACTCATAATCCATTGAAGCATATCCACGGCTAATCGTTTTGAGTCGGTCATAAAAATCAATCAACACCTCGTTCAACGGCATCCGACACGTCAGCATCACCCGCGTTCCATCAATTGAATCCGTCTTCAAAATCTCGCCCCGTCGATCCATGATCAGCTGCATCATCTCGCCCATAAAATCAGTCGGCGTAATAATCGTAGCCGTAATCATCGGTTCTTCAATCTGCTCAACCGTTGTCTGATCCGGCAGATGCATCGGATTATCAACTTCCACCGTCTCCCCACTCTTCATAATAACCCGATAGACCACGTTCGGGTACGACGAGATAATGTCCAAGTTAAACTCCCGCCGCAGCCGCTCCATAATGATTTCCATATGCAACAGCCCCAAAAACCCACACCGAAATCCAAAACCTAACGCAATCGATGACTCCGACTGAAAGCTAAACGACGCATCATTCAATCGCAGCTTATCCATGCTAGCCCCAAGCTTCTCATAATCTGATGTCTCCACCGGATAGATCCCCGAAAACACCATCGGATGAATCTCCTTAAAGCCCGGCAACGCATCTTTAGCCGGATTCTTATGGTTGGTCAGCGTATCCCCAATTTGAATCTCCGAAGCATCCTTAATGTTCGCAATCACATAGCCAACAGCCCCCTCTTCCAGCCGTTTTGCTTTGCTCATTTCCGGCGTAAAGACGCCCACCTCTTTGATCTCGTAGCTTTGGCCCGTACTCATCACCAGCACACGATCTCCCGCCTGCAGTGTGCCACTGAAAAGCCGCATATAAACCACCACGCCCCGAAACGCATCATACTTCGAATCAAACACCAAAGCCCGCGTGTAGTCATCCTCCGCCGGCATTGGCGGCTGAAAGCGCTCCACCACCGCCTCAAGAACCTCTTCCACCCCCAAACCCGACTTCGCACTTACCTCTAACGCATCCGAGGCATCAATCGCCAGAATATCCTCGATCTGCTGACACACCATCGGCACATCCGCGTTCGGCAGCTCAATCTTATTAAGCACCGGCACAATCGTTAAATCATTATCACTTGCCAGATACGTATTCGAAACCGTCTGCGCCTCCACTCCCTGCGCCGCATCCACCACCAGAATCGCACCTTCACACGCCTGCAAGCTCCGCGACACCTCATACGAAAAATCAACATGCCCCGGCGTATCAATCAAGTTAAACGTATACGAATTTCCATCTCGCGCCGTATATTCCATTGTCACCGGATGCGCCTTAATCGTAATTCCCCTCTCCCGCTCCAGATCCATTGAATCCAACAGCTGCTCCTTCATCTTCCGCTGTTCAACCGTCTGCGTTAACTCCAGCATCCGATCCGCCAACGTTGATTTGCCGTGGTCAATGTGCGCAATAATGCAAAAATTTCGGATACGATTAAGTTTATTCATAATGGAATCGCGAGAGGCTATCCTCTACACCCAGTGCCGTCAAGAACCCCTCCTCACAAAGCATACAGCAGTTTACATTTTTGCAGCCGGAACAGGCTGACCAGCAGCACGTAATTCAGCAAACAAGGCCACCCGCATGGCACATGTCAATGCCGGCAACTTTTTTGATAAATCTAATGACTCGCTTAAATCTGTTTTTAGATTGTATAAATAACTACGATTTGTTTCCCAATTATGAATCAATTTCCAATTACTCAAACGAAGCGCCGAAGAAGCAGTCTGCAATTCCCATGAATTAAATTTAGGATAATGCCACGTCAGCGGTCGCTCCATGAGTTGTTCGTTGGCTTTTAAATCATGTACATCCAACAATAATGGAGCAAAACTCACACCATCAATTACTTGAACGGTCTCTAACTGTTCCCCACCTGCCAGTTCAAAAAGTGTAGGTAAAATATCAATCCCACTCACTGGCACATCACACTGAGCCCCCGCCGCAATGCCCGGACCCCGAACCACAAAAGGCACTCGAATACCTCCTTCTCGAAGACTCCATTTTCCACCGGTTAAAGGAGCATTCATAAGCCGAGGTTTTTTCCAGGGAGGCAGGGAGGGAACCGCCCCATTATCCGACGTAAAAATGACATAGGTATTTTCTGCTAACCCTAGCTTATCCAAGCAATCTAATACCCCTTCAACACTGCGATCTAACGCCACTGTCATCGCCCGATAGAGCGCCTGCATTGAATTAGACTTCTTCATCGGTTGCTTATTAAAATCATTGGGGTCGGCTACCACCCATGTATGATTAGCATAGTGCGAGATCTGCAAGAAAAAAGAATTACCCTCTTTTGCCATCTGCTTTAAAAAAGATACGGATCTTTGCTTCAACGAATTCGTAAGTTTTGGATCCTCTTGTAATCGAGTTTGATATTCATCTTTCAGGGCAAATCCACCTTCTTTATTTCCCGTCGCTCCATCACTCAAATCAAAGCCCATCTCCGCGGGATTCCCCAAGATATGCCATTTCCCAAAATGAGCGGCTACATAGGTCTCATCCACTAGCTTCAAAACCTCTGCCAGCGTATCTCTATCTTCAAATACGGGCGCTTCTCGAAATAACTTTTGAACATCCGTCACACCATGGCGTGCCACACTCTGCCCCCATTGAATCGAATACCTAGATGGCGAACATACAGGAGCCGACGCATAGCCAGCCGAAAATCGCATACCCTCTTTAGCCAACCGAGCGACTGCCGGAGTTTCATATCGCTGTTGAAAGCGATCTAAAACACGACTATCCATGCAAATCGAGGTCCCAGCCCAACTTTGATCATCCGTTACAATCAGCACAAAATTAGGGCGGATTTTCTCTGCCGCTAAACTTATTGAAAGAATACTCGATAAAAAAAAGATCAATCCCATCCGATACTTCATTCGCTTAAAGCCTTTCTCAACCGATCTGCCAACTCCTTTTGTGGTTCTGCATGAACAGGAACCCCGGCCAAATTATGCCATTCATGTGGGTCTTTTCTATGATCATACAACTCTTCGCTTCCATCTTGATAGCGAATATATCGCCATTGATCGGTCCGAAGGGTCCAATGTTGATTTAAAAAAGGATCATTAGCCCGGTGTTCATCCGATGGTTCAATAATCTCTGATTGCATAACCCCCAAAGTCATTCGCTCTTCTTCTTGAGAACCGCGGAGTAATAGAGGCTTAATACTGACACCCACCCGTTTGACCTGATTGGAGGAAGGTACTTTTAAACCACACAGATCCACCAAGGTTGGATATATATCAACCAACGAGACCGGCACATCAATAACGTTCCTATCCAAGGGAATTCCAGGAACGCGTACCAAGAGTGGAATGCGCATGCTCTCTTCCCATAAGGCACCTTTGAACAAGAATTCTTTTTGACCGAGGTGATATCCATGATCGCTCGTAATAATAAGAATTGTATTCTCCCATAACTCCGTGGATTTTAACGCATCAACTACCACCCCGATACATGCATCAACCGCACTTACACTAGCTAAGTATGCTTGAACCCAAGCGCGCAAACCCTCTTCTTCAGATTGATAAGAAGAAATGAGTTGTTGATATCGGTAAAAACCCTTGTGCGGAGGGCTAAATTGTAGTTCTAAATAGGTGTCATCACAGTCATACTTTCGCTGAACTGGCAACGAAAAGGAGTCAGGTTTATACATATCAAACCACCTAGCCGGAACATGCAATGGGGTATGAGGACGTACAAAACCAATAGCAAAGAAAAAAGGTTTGTCTGTGTTATCTATGGCTAGCTGGTCTATTTTATTTTTAGCCCAGAGTGCATTCTTCTCATCCGGAGTCCGATCTCGTTCCAATTCATTTTCATACCTATACGGCCGATTGTTACCTGAACTTCGGCATACCCACTGCACATCATTAGAGTCTTTCAAATTCGCAGATCTTTTTTGCAATGGTCCAAATGAACCCCCGATAGCTCCTTCAGAACGGAAAGGTTCTGGAACCGAATCTACGGCAACCTTTTTTTTACCGTCCCAAGCCATGGGTCCATAATCAATTTTAAATCCAAATTCATCCCATTCACGTTTGCGAAAATGATGCATGATTTTACCCGTTCCCAGAACCCGATAGCCTGAGGCACGGAATACATCCATTAGCGTACCAGCTTGAGCTAATAGTTCATTTCTCCACCATACCGAATTATTGTAAAATTGAGAATGCTGCGGGGCGACCCCAGTAAATAACGAAGCCCTTGAAGGAGCACACAAAGACACGTTTGCAAAGGCACGAGTAAAAACTGTTGCAGATTCGGCAAAAGCATCCAAATGAGGGGTCTGAACTTCAGGAATATATTTCTCACCGCTTACGCCACTGCCCAAGCGATTCAAATCATCACAAATAATAAGCACTACATTTGGCTGGTGCGTCCCAGTCCATCCGCTATGCACACCCATTAATGTAAGGATGAAAACCAAGATGCCTGAACGGACAAACGTCAACGAAAACTGATCTATTCCAATGTAAATGATGCTTTTAACCCTCCCACTTCAATATGAAAATCGCCTGGCTCAAGATGCATGACTCCCTGCGAATCCACATAGGAAAGATGTTCTTCAGGTTGAATTTGATAAGAAACAATCTGCGCTTCTCCTGGTTCTAATTCGATCTTCTCAAAGTTTTTTAATTTTTTAATCGGCTGCGTAATACTTGCTTCCGGGTCTACAACATACCAAAGCAATGTCTCTTTCCCTGTATGACTTCCCGTATTGATTACCTTTACCTTAGCCTCAAGCGTCTGGCTATCAATCGTCAAGTCTTCATATGTAAAGGTCGTGTAGCTTAATCCATGACCAAACTCATACATAGGAGTCGACTCAATGTCTTGATATAAACCGCTCCATGATTTATCTCCAACACGAGCTCTTTGATTTCTATTATAGAATATAGGTATTTGACCTACGGAACGTGGAAATGTCATGGCTAGTTTTCCTGATGGATTTTCTAATCCAAAAATTAATTTTGCCAATGCATTTCCGGCTTCCACTCCAGGCTGCCAGATATGCAGAATAGCATCTACTTTAGGCGCTATTCCGCGATAGGAGATCGGGCGTCCAGAGCCGGTCACTAAGACTATAGGTTTTTCGTAAGCCGCATACCGAATAACCTCATCTGCATTGTGAAGTTGCAAGGTAGAGCGTGATCCGTTTTCACCACTCATTGCTTTGGTCTCCCCTAAACACAACAGAATGACATCTGCTTGATCTGGCAGAGGCACTAACTCAGTACCGCTCGGCATATAGGCCTCCACTCCCTCACGAATACACACCACATCATTAGTATTGCCATGCGCCAACCATGACCCCAGCAACGCCTCTTTATCCGACAGCAAATTGCCAGCTAGAAAAATTTTTATTTTTTTTGTGAGCGGTAATATACCGTTGTTCTTCAACAATACTGCCGATTCAATAGCCAATTGTTCTGCCACAATCCGATAGCTCTTTTTTAAATATTGTTCCGCAATATTATCAGTTGAAGTATATGAACGTTCAAAAAGCCCTAACCGAAATTTCAACCGCAGCACATTACGCACAGCCGCATCCACATCTTCTATTTCAATCAAACCTGAATTCACCATTTCCGGTATTTTTCTGTAAATATTTGACATCATATCGATGTCATTCCCCGCCTTAAGAGATGTACTTCCTCTCACAAGTGGATCCGATGAAAATCCCTGATTTTTCAGTTGTCTAATCGCATTCCAATCCGACACAACCACTCCGTCAAATCCCCATTTTTTACGTAAAACTTCTTTAAGAGTGAATGAATTACAGACAGCAGGTATTCCATTAATATCATTAAACCCGCTCATCACCGATGCTACTCCTGCTCGAACTCCCGCTTCAAACGGTGGAAAATATGTCTCCCACAAAGCCCGCTCTGATATGTCGGAATAAGCATAATCAATGCCTGCCATAGATTCACTGTAACCCACAAAATGTTTCAGGCAGGCGGCGACCGTACCCGGCGCACTCAAATCCTCTCCCTGATAGCCTCTCACAGTTGCCACACAAAACGCCGCATTTACCATAGGGTCTTCACCATATCCCTCCGAGACTCGTCCCCAACGCGGATCACGAGCCACATCAACCATGGGAGAAAAAGTCCAGTCCAATCCCGAAGCCGATGCTTCCAAAGCAGCTATTCGTGCCGCTTGCTCCACCAAGTTCGTATTAAACGAACACGCCTGTGCCAGTGAAATCGGATAAACGGTTCGAAAACCGTGAATAACATCATATGCAAACATCAGTGGAATACCTAACCGCGTCTCTTCCAATGCCTTTCGCTGATAAGCATTTCGCTTTTCCACATCCGCTTGAAAATAAATCACCGAACCCACGCGCGGGTCAAACGACTGCTTTTTGTGTTCCTGATTATTTGGATTATCATTTCGTCCAATCATTAACTGAGTTAACTGAAGCGCTTTTTCTTCGATTGTCATTCTCGACAAAAGATCTTCAACTCGAGTTTCAATCAGCAAAGTTGCATCCATATAAGGAGCAGAAGATGCCGACCATGCGACGCCACTGAAGAACGTGACCATTAATATCGATAGTGCTTGTCTCATATACATTTCTTTCTTCAATAAAGTTTCAAAATTAAATCCAAAGTTGGGTGTGATTTTTTAAATTTTCGCATTATTCAATGCTCATTTTAAAGAACGCTGATGGCCACTCTTGGTGAATATGTAACTGGTTAGTAACGCGATGCACACCTGGATCATAAAAATCTATTTCTATTCCTGCTGTATTACTTCCTATGGCCT
>CAXGYR010000044.1:0-11780 GCA_964014015.1 uncultured Kiritimatiellaceae bacterium | reverse complement strand
CGGCTACCCGCCGTTCGCGGAAAAATCTATGACCGCCACAACCGCTGCTTAGCCGACAGCACCCCTAATTACTGTGTTGCCATATACACACACGAACTGCGAGCTCCCCGCTCTGGTGTCGCCAATGTCCTCGAACAACTCCATGAAATCTGGAGTCGCGTTGGACGCCCCCCAGATATCACCTACCTGCAGATCAAACAACACATGGCACAAAATCCCGAGCAACCGCTCACACTTTATCAACGCTTAACGGATGCTGAAATCAAACGCTGGCGTACAGCCTTTGAAGAGTGGACTTCCCCAAACCCCGGATCCTTTCGACGCAAAAAAATTGCCGGTCTCGACCTCGGTCGCCCCCTGCAAGCTCGTTCCATAATACTCCATACAGAAGAGTTATCAAACCGCCGTACCTCAACTGCCGCCAATACACTCGAGCTCGTCTATCAGATTTCCGAACGACTCAACAAACCCCGCGTCATCCGATTTCAACAGATTAAAGACCACATTTTCGCGCGCCGCCCCCTACCGCTCATCGCCTGGGACAATCTTTCCGAGCAGGAACTCGCCCGCTGGGCCGACCGCTGCTCGATGTTGCCAGGCAACGACATAGTTTGCATTCCAGCCCGAACCTATCCCTACGGCGATCAAACCGCTCACCTACTCGGCTACACCATGCAGGCCGATGCTAACAACAGCCCCGCCGAAGTCGGACGCGTACACTACGACCTCAGAGGCCTGCAAGGTCGCAAAGGACTCGAAAACATATACGACGATCTGCTAACTGGAGCCTATGGCTATCAGCTGCTACAAATTGATGCGGCTGGCTTTCATCATAACACACTGCAGACCACTCCTCCGATAGCAGGTGGCGACCTAAAGCTCACACTGGATGCAGAAATTCAGCGCATAGCCACCGAGGCACTCACCACACCATTACCCAACGAAACAGCCCAGCCAATCCGCGGTGCTGTTGTCGTACTCGATGCCACCAACGGCGATGTCCTCGCACTAGTCAGCGCTCCCACCTTCAACCCCAACCACTACATGAACTCCGCTCGCTATCGCCAGAAACTGCTCTCAGACCCAACCGCCCGCACCTTCCACCGCGCCGTATACGGACAGTACCCGCCCGGTAGCACCTTCAAACCGATCACTGCTCTCAGCGCACTAAAACAAAACATCGGCGCCGCCACCGAAACGCACTCATGCCAACGTAGCTATCGAAATTCTAGCGGACGTCAAATGCGCTGCTGGATCCACTCACAAGGCGGATCACACGGACCGACCACACTTCAAAGCGCACTGATGCAGTCTTGCAATATTCACATGTACGAAATCGCACAGGAAATGGGATACGAACCCATCCATGAAATGGCCCGCGCCTTCGGACTCGGCCAATATGCTGGACTCTATCCTATGCTGGATATTCCTCCCACTCAGCCCAATCTCCGCTATGGCAACCTTCCGGCAAAATCAGACAATG
The DNA here is from genome assembly GCA_964014015.1 of uncultured Kiritimatiellaceae bacterium. Classification (GTDB taxonomy): domain Bacteria; phylum Verrucomicrobiota; class Kiritimatiellia; order Kiritimatiellales; family Pontiellaceae; genus Pontiella. Next base: position 10,297 of record CAXGYR010000044.1, on the reverse strand, counting down.
CAACCGATCTTTGCAACCTCTCCATCGGTCAAGGCAAACTACTCACAAGCCCGCTCCAGATGGCGATGATGACCGCTGCCATCGCCAACGGCGGCACACTATACCGCCCCCGACTGGTTAAAGAGTTCCGTTCACAACCCGACCAACCCTACCGCACCAACCCCACCTGGCCCATACGCCGACTTGACCTCGATATCAATCACCTAGAGCTTGTACGCAAGGGAATGCGCGATGTAGTCATGCACCGCAACGGAACCGCCCAATCAGCACAAGTTGACTCTATTCCCATTGCCGGGAAAACTGGCTCCGCGCAATACCGCGAAAAAGTCGGTGACACCATTGAAGATCGCGTCCACGCCTGGATGATCTCATACGCTCCTTATGACTATCCCCGCTATGCTGTCGCTATGATCGTTGAAAACGGCATCTCCGGCGGCCAGACCATCGGCCCACGCCTTGCTAAGCTCTATCGCGCGCTCTTTGAGTATGATGGAACCATACAGGGAGAACAGGGATGAACGGCATCGCTCCCAAACGAATCGACTGGGTCATGGTCGGCACTCTCTTCCTGCTGCTCACCATCAGTATCCTTTTTATCTACAGCGCTCAATTTCAATCGATTGGCTCCGTCGGCTCCACCTGGCAACGGCAACTTATCTTCAGTTTTATCGGTTTGATGCTATACTTCATAGCTGCCTGGTTTGATTACCGAAAACTCATCCGGCTTACTCCTTGGATATATCCCACCACTCTCCTACTCCTCCTCCTCGTGTTCCTATTTCCCGCCGTCAACGGAGCCCACCGCTGGATCGCCCTACCCGGTTTCACGCTACAGCCTTCAGAACTTGCCAAGCCCGCCACCCTTCTGATGCTAGCCACATATCTCGCCGCCCCAGACCGCGACCGCACGACCCACCAAACCTTTCTCGTTAGCCTTGCCATACTACTCACCCCCCTACTGCTCATCGCTCTTGAGCCCGACTTAAGTTCCGCGCTTGTCATAGTCCCCGCTGCACTGGCCATTCTCCTCTACACCGGTATCAAGCGAAAATGGATTTTATCAGCCGTCGGCACCCTCCTACTTGCTACCACGCTACTTTGCGGCTGGATAAAATTCGAAGCCCCTGCCACCCCAAATTCCACTGATACACCCGTCACCCAATTTCAACTCCCACCTGTTCCGCTGCTCGAGCCCTACCAAAAAGAGCGCATCCGCGTCTTCCTTTCCGACGAAGTCGATACAGCCGACGCTGGCTGGAACAAACTGCAAGCCCAAGTAGCCGTTGGTTCTGGAGGCTTCCGCGGAAAAGGCTATCTACAAGGCAGTCAAAATATTCTCGGCTTCCTCCCCCGCACCGTTGCACCTACCGATTTTATTTTTTGCGTTATTGCCGAAGAGATGGGCTTCATCGGAAGCCTATCGATTCTATCTTTATACACTATAGTATTAGGGCGTTGTCTGCGAACTGCATGGCGTGCACCTGACGAGTTTGGACGAATGGTAGCGCTGGGAATCAGCACATTACTATTCTGCCATATTTTTATTAACATTGCGATGACCATTGGACTGCTGCCCATTACCGGACTTCCGCTACCACTTATGAGCTACGGCGGATCATTCATGATCAGTACAATGGTTTCACTGGGTATCATTCAAAGTATTTACCAGCGTCGCAGAATTAGATGAAAGGAAAAACACATGATTAACAAACTAAAATCTTTAAACAGTAATGACCGACACAAAAAAGAGATCATCATCAACATCGAGCCGCTCGAAACACGCGTCGCGATCCTAGAAAAAGGAAAGCTCGATAACTTCCATATCGAGCGACAGGAGGATCGCCGCATTGTAGGCAGTGTCTTTAAAGGCAAAATTCAAAACCTAGAAGACGGTCTACAAGCCGCCTTTGTCGATATTGGGCTCAAAAAGAACGCCTTCATCCACTACTGGGATATGATTCCCGAAGATGCCGCTCGTCTCGAACGCGAAGAAGGCGTCCGCGCCAAAAGCTCGAACCGCAAGCGGAAGCGCTATAAGCCAGGCGAGATGGCAAAAATCTTCCCAGTCGGATCAGAAATCATCGTTCAAGTAACGAAAGACGCCATTGGAACCAAAGGCCCACGAGTAACCGCCAACATTAGTATTCCCGGCCGCTTCCTCGTTATGATGCCCGGCACCAAAATGAAAGGTATCTCTCGAAAAATTGATGATGCCAAAGAACGTAACCGCCTCAAAAAAATTCTTCAACGACTCCCCGTACCGAAAGGGATCGGACTAATCGTCCGCACTGCTGGGTCCGGAACACGCCGCACCAGCTTCACCCGAGACGCACGCACCCTCTTCGAAGTCTGGAAAGATATTCAAGAAAAACTCGAAAACAATCGAGCCCCCTGTTGTCTCTACAGTGAACCCGGTCTCGCCGAACGTGTTGTTCGGGACTACCTCACCGAAGATATCGACCGCATCTTCATCGACAACCAAGAGCTATTTGAAGTTACTCGCGACGTCATCCAGAAATATTCCCGACGCTCCCGCAACTGGATTCAACTCTATGGTGGCAACGAACCGATTTTCGACTATTTCGAAGTCGAGAAACAGATCGAGTCCGCCTATCGCCGGCGCGTCTGGCTTAAATCGGGTGCCTATCTCATCTTCGATGAAACCGAAGCCCTCGTCGCCATCGACGTAAACACCGGCCGCCACAAAGGTGCCAAAACACAGGAAGAAGGCATCCTACAAGTCAACCTCGAAGCCGCCGAAGAAGCGGCTCGGCAACTACGCCTTCGCAACGTCGGCGGTCTTGTAATCATCGACTTCATCGACATGAAATCAAAAAAAGATCAGCAGGCCACGCACCGCGCCCTCAAAGAAGCACTCAAAACTGATCGTGCCCGCACCAATGTGCTCCAAATCTCCCAGCTAGGCCTGCTCGAGATGACACGCCAACGCATGGAAGAGAGTATTTTTAACGCTGGCTACGACGACTGCCACTACTGCCGTGGACGCGGACGCGTCAAATCCGCTCTCACGATGAGCGTAGAAATACAACGAAGGGTTAGCGAATGCATGCGAAAAGATACCGGCACGCACTCCATGCGTGTCACCATTAACCCACACGTACTCGACCGCCTCCGCCGCGAAGATGAGCAGGCGTTAATCGACCTCGAAAAAGAGTTTAAAGGCCACCTGACATTTGTCGCCGATAATGCATATCATATCGAAGAGTTCACCATCATTAACACCGACAACGATGCCACGCTCTTCAGTACGCTAGAAAACAAGGAATAAGCCATGCTACTAACAATGAAACCCTACGGAACCACTCAATATGGAGAGCAGGTAGATCTGTTCCACTTCGAAAACAACCACGGCATTAGCGTGGAAATCATCAACTATGGCGGCACCATCACCTCCATCCAGACCCCTGACCGTAACGGATCGCTCGATGATATCGTGCTAGGCTTCGATACCCTTGAGGGTTATGAAAGCGCACAAAATCCCTACTTCGGCGCCACCTGCGGACGCTATGCTAACCGCATCCGCAACGGCCAGTTTGAACTCGATGGTCAGACTTACCAACTCGCCATTAACAACGGCGATCACGCCCTGCACGGCGGGCTTCGCGGTTTTGACAAACGAGTATGGGATGCCCATACAGATGGGCAAAAACTTCTATTAAAACGAACCAGCCCCCACGAGGAAGAAAACTACCCCGGAACCCTCGAAACGGAGGTAACATTTGTGCTCAACGATCAAAACGAGCTGGTCATTCAATACAGTGCCACCACCGACCAGCCCACCATCATAAACCTCACCAACCACAGCTATTTTAATCTGGCAGGAGGCGGCAGCATTCATGACCACCTCATTCAAATCCATGCCGACCGCTATACAGTCGTCGACGACGGTGCCATCCCAACCGGAGAGCTCCGAAACGTAGAAGGCACCGAAATGGATCTACGCCAAACCATCGCCATCGGCACGCACATAGACCGCGTTCAGGGGCTCGGCTACGACCACAATTACTGCTTAAACAGCACCGACGGCTCTCTTGCGACCGCTGCTGAAGTAATTGAACCGGTTAGCGGAAGAACTCTCACCTGCCTCACCACCGAGCCCGGTGTACAATTCTACTCCGGAAATTTTCTCGATGGCTTCACAGGAAAATCCGGCCGCACCTACAACAAACAGACCGGCTTCTGTCTCGAAACCCAACACTTCCCCGACAGTCCCAACCAGCCGACTTTTCCCTCCACCCGGCTCAACCCCGGAGAAACCTACACCCAATCCTGCATCTACCGATTTGGTCATGCATAAAGATTCGAAGTCAATTTTTCAAAAACCAATCTAGCAGCAAAGGAGATAAATATGATCGAACTAGAAGGAAAAAAAGCACCTACATTCAGTCTCAAGGGCAGCGATGGAAAAACACATACGCTTGCCGACTATAAAGGCAAACACCTCGTTATCTATTTCTACCCCAAAGACAACACGCCCGGCTGCACCAAAGAGTCCTGCGGCTTTCGCGATCTCAACAACGCCTTCAATGACCATAAAACCGTCGTACTCGGCGTCAGCAAAGACAGCCTAGAGTCACACGATAAATTCATTGCCGACTTTAACCTGCCCTTCGTTCTTCTCTCAGATCCCGATACGTCCATGATGGCCCAATACGGTGCCTGGGGAGAAAAAGTACTATACGGCAAAAAGAGCATCGGCTGCATCCGTTCAACCGTTATTATCGATCCCGAAGGCACCGTCATCAAACAGTGGAAACGCGTTCCAAACGCAGCCAAACACCCTGACAAGGTGTTTGAATTTATTCAATCCCTTTGAGTTTTTGACGATCAATGAACTCCTTTGCTAAGGAGCGATACGCCGCCGTACCCACACAATGCGGATCGTGCTTATTGACCGGCAATCCAAAACTCGGCGCCTCACTGAGCCGCACGTTGCGCGGGATCAAGGTCTCAAACACACGATCCCCAAAGTGTTTGATCACCTCCTGCACCACCTGCTGAGAAAGGTTTGTACTCGGATTATACATCGTCATCAAAATACCGCTGATGTGAAGTTTTGGGTTCCCCGCTTCCGCCACCTGCTGGACAATGTCCACCATCACACCCAACCCCTCCAACGCAAGATATTCACACTGCATCGGAATGATCACCTCATCCGCCACGTTCAACGCATTCATAAACAGAATGCCCAGCGAAGGAGGACAATCTAATAAAATGATATCATACCGATTCGACTCAATAATCGGTCCCAGCGCCTTGCTCAACTTATGCAGATAATCCTCATGCCGCGCAATGGCAATCTCCGCCCCCGCCAAATCTAACTCAGAAGGAATGATATCAAGCTGCTTCACTCCCGTCTGCTTAATCTGATCCGCACCATTAACCTCCCCCATCAACGCCGGAAAAATACTCGCCCCCGCCTCTTTCTCCAGACCCAGCCCACTCGTAGCATTCGCCTGAGGATCCAAATCCACTAACAAAACCCGTTTATTTTTTTCCGCCAAACAAGCCGAAAAATTGATCGCCGTGGTCGTCTTACCAACGCCCCCCTTTTGATTCGCTAATGCTACCACTACTGTCTGCATTTCAATACCGTAACTCATGCGACAATATGCTTAAACCATAAATTGCCGCCGTTTCTGTCCGTAAAACCTGCGCCCCAAAGCCAACCGCGAGCGCACCCCGCTCCACTAACGCATCCACCTCTTCCCTCGTAAAATCTCCCTCCGGACCGATCAGCAGTCCAACTCGCTTCGGCTCTTCCCACGCCACCTCCCGCAAAGGAACAGCACCCGGATAAAGAGAACCCACTATTGCCCGATCAAGCAACGCAACGTCATCCATCACCTCCGCCATTGGCACCACCTCATGTAGCACCGGTAGCCAACGCGCCTCACACTGCTCCGCCGCCTGCCGTATGATCTGCCGCCACCGCTCCATCTTCTTCTCACTCACACGACACTCCGTATGCGCCGTCATCATCGGCCGGATCGCACTAACCCCCAACTCCACCGCTTTCTGCAAAACCCACTCCCAACGGTCTACCTTTGGCACCGCTTGAAACAGTTCAATCTCAACCTTCGGCGCCGGCTCTAGCCAACTACGCCCCATCGTCACCGACACGGCCCGCTTATCGACCGTAACCACCACCGCATCCGCCACCGCTCCGCGGCCGTCAAACAAGCGTAATGACTGCCCCACCTCTACTCGCAACACCCGCGCTAGATGGTGCGACTGCTCCGCAGAAAGCAACACCGTATCTCCCTCCGGCGCAACTCCCTCAACCAGACAGTTAATCCTCATTCATCGCTTTCCAGTTTCCGCTTGCGCTCATAAAACCGCTCCGCATCTTTCCGCAACCGAACCGACTCCTCAAAATGGTTCTCATGCAACGATGAACAGAGTTTCTCCATCGCCTTCTTCTCTTTACCCGAAAGTTTTGCCGGCACCTCAATGTTCACCATCACATGCTGATCGCCCTTACCATGGCCATGTGCCTGATCTACAATTCCCTGTCCCTTCAACCGGAACATTTTTCCATTCTGGGTACCCGCCGGAATTTTTAATCGCGCATCTCCATGCAGCGTCGGCACCATAATCTCACCCCCCAGCATCGCCACATAAAACGGCACCGGAACCTCCAAGAGAATATCCAAATTATTCCGCCGGAAAAAAGCATGATCCTTCACATGAAACACAATAAAAAGATCACCCGTCGGGCCACCACGGCTTCCAGCCTCACCCTTGCCCGCCAATCGTTGCCGAGAGCCCGACTCCACCCCAGCCGGAATCTTCAACTTCAACTTGGTTCGCTCCTTCACACTCCCCACACCCTTACACTCTCGGCATGGATTCGCAATAGTCTCTCCTGCACCCCCACAAGCCGGACACGTCTGCGAGAACTGAATGAACCCGCTTCCCGAGCTAACCTGCCCACGCCCACCACATGTCCCGCATGTACTGCGCGAAGTACCCGGTTCTGCCCCATTTCCGCTACACCGCCCACAGGTTGTCGAAACCGGCAACGTCAGCGTACGGCTAGAACCCAACGCCGCCTCCTCAAAATCCACATCCAAATCATACCGCAAATCCGACCCGCGTGCCGGTCCTCCACGCCGGCGACCCCCACCGCCCCCACCAAACAGATCATTAATGTTGAAGCCCCCGCCGCCAAATACCTGCTCAAAAATATCCGAAGCATCATGAAACCCTCCCCCACCACCAAAGCCGCCAGCACCCGCCCCAAATGCCTGATGCCCATACTGATCATAGCGCGCTTTTTTACTGCCATCCGAAAGCACCTCATACGCCTCCGAAGCCTCCTTAAACTTCTCCTCCGCTGCCTGATCCCCCGGGTTGCGATCCGGATGATACTTCATCGCCACCTTCCGATATGCCTTCTTTATCACATCATCCGACGCCGAACGATCCACCCCCAGCACCTCATAATAATCCCGCTTCTCCGCCATCGCTACTCGCCACCTTCCGCAGCCGCACCCGAAGAAACCACCACCTGAGCCGCCCGCAACAACTTCTCACCCAACCGATATCCCTTGCGAACCTCATTCATACAAATCCCCTCCGCAACCTCATCCGACGGCATATGCGTCAACGCCTCATGCAGATGCGGATCAAACACTGCCCCCACCGCCTCAACCGGCTTCACCTTAAACCGCTCCAACAGAGCCGTAAACTGATCCAGCACCAACGAAAATCCCTCCAGCACCGCCGCATCTGCCTCCTGCTTACGCGCCGTCTCCAACCCCAGCTCAAAATGATCCAATACCGGCAACAACTCCAACAGCAGATCCTCATTTGCCCGCTGATACAGCTCCACTCGCTCCCGCTGCGTCCGATTCCGGAAATTAGCAAAATCCGCCTGCAACCGCACAAACTGATCCCGCAACGACTCCTCCTCGACAGCCTCCGCCTCCTCAATCACCTCTGTATCCGGCAACACCTCATCCTTCGGCGTCTCCGATGCAGGCTCCATATTTTCATTCTTCTCTTCACTCATCGAAAATCTCCTTCGCAAGGCAGAAAAATACGCGAATAAAATCCCGTGTCAACCGGTCTCTATCCCCATATCATCCCCCGCAACCCCTCACCAAACTAGCTTGACAAATAAACCTCTTAAAAAGAGTATAAGAAAAGCCATAAAAATCACAACCATCACCATCATCCTCGCCCTCATCACTGCCACCACCCTCCACGCATGGGAACTCCCCCACATCAGCGTCCAAGCCACCGGAGAAGCCACCGCCCTCCCCGATGCCCTCCACTGGAACATCACCCTCCAAACCAGCCACGCCACCCTCCAAACACTCGCCACCAACCACCACAACCAAGTTCACCAACTCTTACAAACTCTCCGCCAATTTCAACCACAAGAAACTCAGATACAAACCTCCCGCATGAACCTCCAGCAAAACTGGATATACCGAAACCAAAACCGCCTACAAGATGGCTACAAAGCCACCACCACCATCACCCTCCAAACCGACCAACTCAACACCTACACCACCTGCTGGAAAGCTATCACCCAACACCCCAACATCACCATCGACAACGTACGCTTCATCACCCGCGACCCCCTCCCGCATCAAAACAAAGCCCGCAAAAAAGCCATTCAAAACGTACGCAAAACCGCCCACCTCTATGCCCAGCAACTCGGCGTACAACTCCTCGAACCCCTTGAACTCACTGACCTAAACACCACCCACCCCCACCCCACCACCCGCAACACCATGCAACTCGCTGACACAGCTAACCCTCAACCCATCGCCCCCGGTCAACAAACCTTCCGCGCCACCATCCGCACCACCTACCGCATCTCAAGCCCAACCAAGGGAACCCCATGAACCCGTCCCCAGAAAAACTCGCCCCCAAAAGAAACCTCCGCAAAGCCGGCTTCATCCTCCTGCTCTTCCTCACCGTCTTTCTCGCCGCCTACCTCGGCGTACGCTCAAGTATGGCCCCCTTCAAACCCGTCACCCTCTCCCCCCGAGAACAACAACGCTTCGATCAAAAAATCGAAACCATTCAACGCACCCGCCGAGCACCCACCTACACCATTCAACCCCTTCCACTCGAACCCCAACGCTACACCGAACCCAACGCCAGCCAACCCATTCACGTCACCGAAAAAGAACTCAACTCCCTCATCGCCCACCGCACCGACCTCGCCGACAAACTCGCCTTCGACCTTTCCAACGACATGCTCAGCGCCCGACTCCGCATTCCCGTCGACCCCGATATCCCCATCTTCGGCGGGCAAACCCTCAACGCCAAAGCCGGCCTCACCATTACCTCTCAAAACGGAAAAACCGAAATCATCCTTCAAGGCATCACCGTCATGGGCTTTCCCCTCCCCAGTGCATGGGTCGGCAACCTAAAAAACATCGATCTCGTAGCCGCCGCGCAGCAAGGCAACGCCTCCCCCTTCTGGGAGCTCCTCGCCGACGGAGTCAGCCACGTAAAAATCGAAGACGGCTCCATTCGCTTCACCCTCAACGAATAGCCGCTCTCAACCCTTCCCCCGCATCCACCGCAACGCCGACACCCAAATCAACATCATCAGTAACGCAATCCCCAACACCGACCAGCCACCCCACAACACCAACAACGGAATCGCCAACCCCGTCCACAACCCCCCACCCATAAACGGCTCATGCAACAACTGCTTCGCCGCAAACGCACTCGCCGCCTCCGTCTCACACTCCGGATCCACCGTTCTCAGCAACAGCAACCCCGTTGCCGTCACCCCCATCGACTGCCCCAACTCCGCAATCGCCCGCTCAAACCAAGCATCCTTAAACGCCCACGGCGCCACCACCCGCAAACAGAAAAAATTCCACCCCATACCCATCGCCACCAAAATCAACAACGGAACCCACCCCTCCGCCACCACATCCAACCGAATCGTCGCAATCGCCGCCACCACCAAAAAATCCAACGTCACATTCTGAATCTGTTGCATTAACCCCCTGCACACCAACCGCGACCGGTCAAACTGGTCACAAAACAACTGCACACAAACCCCGCCCAACATGCACAACGGAAATAGCGGAAAACTCGCCATCAACTCGCCCCAACGCCCCGGTAACTCCACCGCCGCCCCCAGCAACACCTGCTTAAAAACCCACCCCAAAAAAACCGCCACGCCCACAAAAGCCAACTGCAAACTTAACGCGCCCACAATATCCCCCGACACCGTAACCGTCCCGACCTGCTTCCGCTCCGCCAGATCCGCCGCCCCATGCGCCTTCACCACCCC
>CAXGYR010000043.1:0-11807 GCA_964014015.1 uncultured Kiritimatiellaceae bacterium | reverse complement strand
ATTGCCCACCGTCACCTGCCGCAACCCTTCGGGTATAATCTCATTCAAGCGCTGTGCACCCCGACTCCCCCCCGTCACGAGAATAGAGAACACCGCTGATGCGCTTCTAGGATCCTGTTGCGAACCCGCAACCATTTCAGCCCGTAAAGGCATACCCGTTTCCACCAATTTCGTATGTTGAATATAATATCGACTCTTCTCAAAACTAATAGCAATAGCTGCCGCCCGCGAAGCCATCAACGAAACCAACCGCCCCGGTACCACATTCGCCTCGTGCAGCACATACGGTATACGTAACAGAATCGATGCCGATACCGGCGCAAACGAACTATAACTTCCCATCGCCAGCAAACACATGGGTCGATCTTTAGACAGCCGCGGCAATGCGCAAAAAACCGCCCGGATCAGCCCAACTACCGTTCGCAAACTCCGCCATGAAAATCCAAACTGAAATCCCTCAGCCGGAACCGTGATCACCTCACCCTGCCATCCCTCAACCGTCTGCGACTCCACATCTTTTCCCGCCATCCAAAGCGTCACCCGATATCCCTGTTTCACCAACGCCTGCGCCACCGCCAACCCCGGATAGGTATGCCCACCAGTCCCACCACACGCAACTGCCACATGGCCCCGCTCTTTATCTGACCCCTCAGCCATCATCAAACCCACACCTCCCTAAACGGCAACACTTCATCCAATGCCTTCGCCCCCGTTAACCACATCAACAACCGATCCAACCCCAGAGCCGCACCACCGGTTTCCGGCATATTCCCCACCGCTTCGATGAAAGACTCATCCAATGCATACACCGTTTGTCCGCGCGCGGCACGTTTCTCACCCCACGCCTCAAACCGCAAGCGTTGTTCGACACTATCCGTCAGTTCAGAATAGGCATTCGCTATCTCTATCCCATCCAGATATAACTCCCAGCGCTCCGCATACCCATCTGAATGACAGCGAGAGAGTGCCGCCGCCTCTACCGGATAATCCATTAAAAAAGTGGCTCCCCCCATCTGCTTTAAAAAGGGTTCAACCTTTTCACACAGTACTTCATCAAACCGATCCTCATCAAAATCTGCAAGCGGATTCCAGCCCGTTAGCTCTGTAAACAGCTCGCCAACACGATAACAATGCCAATCCGGTTTCGTTCGGTTAAAAACAGACGATAGCTGATGGATCAACGCTCTCGTATCCTCCATGACATCTCGATAGTTTGCTGCCGCGCGATACCACTCCAACATCGTGTACTCGGGATGATGCAACCGCCCGACTTCCTCAGCTCGAAAACAGCGCGCGATCTCATAAATACGTTGCGCCCCATCTGCCACCAACCGCTTATGATACAACTCTGGTGACGTACGCAAAAAACGAGATCCGCAGGTAATTGCGTCGATATGCTCCTCCATACACGGAGTCGAGAGAACAACGGGTGTTTCAACCTCCAGAAAGTCGGCATCCGCGAAATAACAGCGCACGCTTTGTAGCAATCGATCCCGCGCCTCTATCGCTTCCAGCACCCACTACCCCTTCGCTACGCGGTCTGCATAATCACCTGTCCGCGTATCCACTCGAACCAAATCACCCTCGTTAATAAAAATGGGCACGTTCAGCTCATATCCATTTTCCAGCTTCGCCGGTTTCATCACATTCGTTGCCGTATCGCCCCGCGCACCCGGCTCCGTCTCTGCAATGGTCAGTTCAATAAAATTCGGTAATGTCACATCCAGTGCTCGGTCATTATGAAATAAAATCTCAACCGCCATATCATCCACGATAAAAAAGCGGCGGTCACCCAGTAACTCCACTCCTAATAGCGCCTCTTCAAAGGTCTCATTATCCGAAAAAACATAATTTTCACCGTCAATATACGAAAACGTATAATCCCTTGAAATCAGAGCACACTTATCAACCTTATCGACCGAACGATAGGTCTTATCGAACGTATTGCCCGAAATTAAATTTTTGATTTTGCACCGGTAAAGCGCCTGTCCCTTACCCGGTTTTGAAAACTCAAAATGAGTAATCACACACGGATCTCCCTCAATCTCAATTTTTAGCCCCTTTTTCAAATCTGATGCACTATACATATCATCTCCTTCCTAAACATTACCCCATCATAAGACCCAAACCGCCACACCACAAAATAAAAAAACAGTTCCTCACAATCCGCTCTCTTCATATTCAACCAGCGAAATAATATTTCCTTGATCATCTTTAAAGTGTGCCAACCAACCGCCCCACGGCATCTTCGCTGGCTTATCTGTGAATGTAACCCCTCGCGCAAGCATCATTTTATATTCCGCCTCTATTGAATGGCAACGCAACGACAAACCACTATAGCGCGGACACAACCGTTCCAAACGCGCCGTCTTCTCATCCACTTCCTCTAGAACAATCTGAATTCCTCCCGGCTGAAATATCACATAGCCATCTTCCGCAAAACCGGCAGAAATATGCCATCCCATTTTTTCCGTATAAAAACGGCAGGATTCTCCGAGACAACATGTAAAAATTCGAAAGGTATCCGGCTTCATCGTCATACATAAAACATGATCATAAACGCACATGATCGCAATAGCGTTTAAAACAGACTTTTCAACCCCCCATGAGTTTGTTACACATAAAAGTCAATCTATGGAGAATCAAATGAAACCATTCACACTGTTACTTACTTTCAGCCTCATGCTTTCTATTGCCCACGCGGAGAAGAAAAACCCTCCTAAAAACGATGATACGGTTGAAGAAGCACTCTCAACCGCCGGAAAAAAACATTTTCCCGAAGATTTTAAATTCGACGAAATCGGGACGATCGAACACGAAGAGACCTACTTCCACGCTTTTGTTGGGTATCCAAAAGACGGCAACTATCGCGTGCTCATATTTGACAACTCACCTGCCTACCTCGGCTTTTATGCCGTTGAATACGAACCCGTCGACTACGAAGAAAGCACCGTTCTGCTCGACGACGGCGCCGAGGGCTTCTTCAACCTTCGCCTCGGCAAAGACGGCCCCCTTGACAAGATCATGATCGACGGCATCGCAACCCCCTTTGTCAAAAACGAAAACCTTACGCAAGTCTCGAAGCAGATGACCGCAACCGAAACCAAACCCACTATCGCCTATCGCGAATGGACCCTACGCGCAAAGGGGCGTGAAATTCCAGTCACCGCCATTTTTGTTAAAAAAACCGGAAGCAAAGTCTACCTGAAAGATCAAAAACGGGGGATCACAAAAGACTTCTCTGTCAGCATGCTCTCGAAAGAAGACATTGAATATCTGCGAGAAATCGATGCCCTCTAGGCAGAATTCTCATCAACCACTTCAAAATCCAACACAAGCGGAAGATGATCAGAGAGCCTGCAGTCCGGCATACGAAAATCCTTCACCCGGATAGACGGACTATGCAAAATAAAATCCAAGTGCCGTTTCGGATTGTGGCTGGGATACGATGGCAAATTTAAACGATTTGCATTCTCCAACTGACTCGCCGCCATCAGCAGTCGAATCTCCTGCTCACCCGTAAACGCATTAAAATCACCCGCCACGATATACGGTCGATTTGTTTTTCGAATCATCTCATACAGATGAATAATCTGCTCCGTCCGCTTACGATACGTTAGCGCCAGATGCACCAGAAAGAAGGTTACCTCTTCCAGTTCTAGCTCTATCACCAACTTCTTCATACCCTTCTCAAAATAATGATGCCGCGCTTCCTGAATGGTATCCTTTGCCAAAAATGCATTTCCCTGCTGATTATATACCGGTACATGCTGCCATTTTGAATGAACTCCATACTTCGAACAGTACGCATGATAATGACCCAATGCGGAGGAAATTTTCTCCACCTGACTAAAACGCCCCGAGCGATAAGAACCCGCATCCACCTCCACTAATCCCACCACATCAGGATCTTCTTGCTTCAAAAAGTCGATAATCTCATCTACGTGATCTCGCGTCCGACCCAGCATACCCAACAGGGGAAAGCGTCGCTGATTTCGATGGGTACCATAACAAATATTATATAGCAAAAAACGCATGTCGAAAGATTACCTCGCTGAACCTAAATAACAACTACCATCTTTTTTTACTGTAAAATTTCAACAATTGACTACCGTTTGAATATGCCATACACGGAACCAACTGAATTCAACTATTGGGTACTCATTCCGACAATAGCTCACCTCATTATCTTTATTACCATCACCCTCCACGCCCTGCAACGACGACGCAATGCTAGCGCCACCCTTCTCTGGATATTTCTCGCATGGATATTTCCCATCCTCGGCCCCTTGCTCTACATAACCCTCTCCATCGACCGCGTATCCAGAAAAAATATTGCCCGAAGAGAAGCCGAAAAACTCATTGAGCATCAACGAAAAAAAATACATGCCGAAACGCTCCCTCATCTCGCATGGAATGTCGAGCATCGCGATGAACATATCAACGAACGCAGCCGTCGTCTTGCCCGGATCAATGCCGTCGTCGACAATCTAAACCCAGAACATCCCCTACTTTATGGCAACCGATTCACCCCCCTCATCAGCGGAGACCAAGCTTACCCTCAAATGCTCCATGCCATTCGGCACGCCAAAAAACATATTCACTTACAAAGCTTCATCTTTAACAACGACACAGTCGGTTTACAATTTATGCAAGCGCTCGAAGAACGCGCAAAAGCCGGAGTACAAGTCCGTCTTATCTACGATGCTTTCGGATCAACCAAAGCGCACTGGACCGGTCTTTTTAATCGCTATAAAAAAATTCCAAACCTACAAATTTCTGCTTGGAAACAAGCCAATCCGTTACGCCGTCGATTTCAAATCAACCTACGTAACCACCGTAAAAACCTCATCATTGATGGGACTACTGCCTACTTCGGTGGTGTAAACATCGGCAGTGATAATCGATCCTGCAACGGACGAACCGCTATCCGTGACTACCATTTTTGTGCTGAGGGTCCCATCGTTAATGAACTTCAATTCTCCTTTCTCAGCGACTGGCACTTCATGAGCAACGAGCCCATCGCACAATTGCTCACCTCAACACACTTCCCACTCAACGAACCGATTGGCGAAATGCCCGCTCGGCTGATCGACAGTGGTCCCTCCAGCCGCCCCGGCATGCTCTCCGAAATATTTTTCAACTGCATTGTTATCGCCCGTAAACAAATTCTCATCACCACTCCCTACTTTGTTCCCACTCCCGAAATCCTCACGGCACTACGCTCTGCTGCTCGCCGCGGCGTCGATGTGAAACTAATTTTGCCCGAAAAAAATAACCATAAATATGCCGGACTAGCCTCCAAAGCTCTCTATGAAAACCTTCTCTCAGCCGGGGTGCGTATCTATCTCCGAAAACCACCTTTCATCCACGCCAAATCGATGGTTATCGACCGCAAAGTTTCACTCATCGGAACCGCCAATCTCGACATACGGAGTCTCGAACTTAACTACGAAACAACCATTCTTATCGAAAACAAAAGCCTCTCCGGAAAAATTAAGAATATTATCGAGGAAGATATCGCCGCTAGCACCGAACTAAATTATGAGAAGTGGAAACAACGCTCTAAACTTGACCGGCTCACTGAAAATTTCTGTGCGCTCTTAACCCCACTTCTCTAAGAATTATGAATAAAGCTAAGCTCAACGAACTACTTCACGATGGCAACGAAGCCCTCCTGCGTCATAAGTATAACGATGCGTTACGTTTATTTCGACAAGCGCGCAGAGAAGCTCCCGGCGATTCAACCGCTCGCAAATCCCACTACCGCGCCGCCACCGAACTCGCACTACACCGTGGCAGCCTCACCCTCCCACAGAATCTCTACAAATTTATTTTGGTTATCAGCTATCATCTAATCCCGCCCCGTCAACACACTAAACGCTACAAACGTTGCGAGCAAATCTGGCTCATAAACCCCACCTGCAAACGCACCACCCAAATTCTAATTCAATCCGCTAAAAAATCGGGCAAAATCAAGTTTGCCTTACAAGCTCTTCAAGCACTCAGCCAAGCCCAACCCACCGAAACCGCTCTGATGGAACAGCTACTCGAGCTAGCTCAAGAGCACCATAACACCACCATCGAAATCGAAACCCTCGAAGCACTAACGCGCCTACACCCCGCTCATCAGAAATTCGCATCCGCGCTCCAAACAGCCAAAGAGAAACGTAAACAGGAAACGGATCGAACCACCTCTATAAAAACAAAACTCGATCAGGATCCTCACAACATAGAACTGCGCATGCAATATCTCGACACTCAATTACGATCTCGCCAGTTCGACCGCGCCATAGCTGAACTAACCGACTATCTCAGCACACAGGAGACACCACAGCCCCGGCTCGAAAAAAGGCTTTTTCTCGCAAGAGAACACCAAATCAACTTCAAACTCGCTGCCGCGCAGGACGATCACAACATCGCGCTTATCGATCAACTACGCAAACAACACGACCAACTTCGGATCGAACAGATTCAACAACAAGTTGACCGCTCACCAAACGATCTACAACTGCGCTTTGACTATGCAAAAATTCTGTATGATTGTCGTGAATGGAAAGAATCGCTTACCCAATTTCAACACGCCATTCATCATCGCAAACGCCGAATCCGAGCCTTAATTTACAGTTCCGAACTCTATAAAAAACTCAACCAGCCCGATCAGGCTCAAGCCCAACTTGAAATAGCGCTCGCCGAACTACCCGACACAAGCCGCGAGAAAACGGAAATCGAATCAAAACTGCAACAACTACAGAGAGGCTGACTCCTCCACTGACTCAACAACGTTCGCGCTCGGCGGCTCCTCCTCTAGGGGATTAATAGATATTTCTTCCGACACATCCATCACTTCCACCATATTTGTATCGATTACCTCAGCCGTATCAGCTGTAGTCTGGTCTGTTTCAGCAACCACATCCTCCGATTCAACAACTTCATCCGGAACACGCAATACCACCCAATTCTTGTCATCCTGATAGGTACGATTTATTTTACTGCCAATCACATCACCCAATCGCCGGTTGTACCAACGTATGCCTGACTGACTCGGATTCAACTTTGCCATCGGCAAGCCATACCGCTCCGAAAACCACTTCCAATCACGATACTCAAAATGCAATGCCCGACCGGCAAGATGCACCACCGTGCGCACATCATCCGTTGTAATTTTAGCCACCCGCTCACACCACGATGCATCTGGAACCAACGCTTCCGGAAATGGTTTATCTGACTCCACAATGATCGCTTCATCCGGCCCCTCACGGAAGAAATCCCCCGCCAAAAAATTAGCTACTGAAACATACACCCACTCTGTGCCCGTCCAGCCCTTCAATGACGCGGTCTGCTGCGCTCCCAGTCGATAACTTATCAATAAACTCGGATGTCGTATCGCCAGATCAAGCCCCACCTTCACCATCTCTTCATCATGGGGCACCATAATCAAAACGCGACCATCCGCCTGTACGTTCGGAGTCCCCAAAAGCATCCCACTTAACAACACCAAAAAACACACTGTTTTTTTCATCATCTTATCAACCCTCCTCTATCAACCGTTTCTTTGCAGACTCGACTGTATTATACAATAGCATTGTAATCGTCATCGGCCCCACTCCACCAGGTACCGGTGTAATTTTCGAAGCTACGGTAGAAACACCTTCAAAATCAACATCTCCAACCAACCGAAAACCACTCTTCTTTGTAGCATCTTCCACGCGGTTAACCCCGACATCTACAACAACAGCACCCGGCTTCACCATCTCCTCCGTTACCGTATTCGGCCAGCCCGAAGCCACAATCAAAATATCGGCTTGCTTTGTAAACGCTGCCAAATCTTCTGTTCCCGTGTGGCAAAGCGTCACCGTTGCATTGGCGCCTTCTTTTTTCTGCAACAGCATATTCGCCACGGGCTTACCAACAATATTACTGCGCCCCACCACCACAACATGCTTCCCCGATGTCTCAACACCACTGCGCATCAGCATTTGCACGACTCCATGCGGCGTACAAGGAAAGAACGTCTCTTCCCCAATCATCATCTTACCGACATTCATCGGATGAAACCCATCCACATCCTTTGCCGGGTCAATCGCCAATAAAACCTTGGCCTCATCCATATGTTTAGGCAACGGAAGCTGAACCAAAATCCCATCAATCTTCGGATCCTTATTCATCTGCTCAACCCGCTGCAAAAGTGCCGCCTCACTCGTATCCGACGACAAGCGGTTATCATCCGAATACATTCCAATGCTCTCGCACGCCCGCTCCTTCGCCGTCACATACGAACACGATGCCGGGTTATCACCCACTAAAATAACGCCTAGTCCAGGCACAATCCCCTGCTCACGAAGGCGATCAACTTCAACTTTCAGCTCCTCGCGAATTGCCTCCGCAATGGCTTTTCCATCCATAATATCAGCTGCCACGACTTTCTCCTTACGAAAAACAGAAGTGACCATACGACTAAAGACCTACGCTCGCAAACCTCAATTCGGTCTGGATACAAAAAAACCCTCTGTATAAAGAGGGTTTTGCAAACATCTATCTGCATACTTACGCAGACTTTTTAGACGCACTGCAACCAGATTGTGAGCAAGATCCCTTTTCTTTTGTTTCCTTAGAACCACTGCACTCTTTCTTCGCATCAGACTTCTTAGCCTGACAACCGCAGCCACCGCATGCCAAAGCAGAACTTCCTGCAACAAACAGTGCCAACATGATCATAGTGAACAATTTTTTCATTACTTTCTCCTTAATATGAATAACTTGTTGAACCTCATGACATGAATCGCACATAAACGTTCAACATTACAATCAAATTAATGGCTCACGAATAGTTTAACCGCATATCTTTCGCCGCTTTCACCTCATCCAATCGTCCCACAGGTGTTGTGATGGGTGCTGCATGTAGCGCCTCTGCATCCGCCGCTGCCAGCTCAAGCAATTCCGCCATCACCGCAACAAACCGATCCAGCGTGTCTTTATCCTCCGTCTCCGTAGGCTCAATCATCACCGCTTCCGGTACATTTAACGGAAAATAGATAGTCGGCGGATGAAATCCCCGATCAATCAACCCTTTCGCCACATCCAGCACCTGCACGCCGTATTGCTTCAAAAACTCGCCCGAAAGCACAAACTCATGCATACAACGACCGCGATCCTCAGCGCCAAACAACGGTCTCAATTTTTCCTGAAGATAGTTTGCATTCAGCACCGCCCGGTTACTCGTACCCCGCAGACCCGTTCGACCTAACGAAACAATGTAGGCATAGGCTCGCACCAAAATGCCAAAGTTTCCATAGAAAGGTGCTATGTAACCAATACTCTTCGGCTCATCATAATGCAGCACATACGTCCCCTCCGACCGCCGTTTCACACGCGAAATAGGCAGATACGGTCGTAACTTCTCAACCACACCCACCGGCCCCGCGCCCGGCCCTCCACCGCCATGCGGCGTGGCGAACGACTTGTGCAAATTTAAATGGCAAATATCGAATCCAATTTCTCCTGGCTTATAGCGCCCCATGATCGCGTTAAAGTTTGCACCATCATAATACATCAATCCATCCACCGCATGCACCGCATCGCAAATCTCTTTAATCCGCGAATTAAACACCCCCAACGTATTTGGACACGTCAGCATCACCCCCGCTGTCTTCTCATTCAACGCCTCCATGAAAAGATCAAAGTCCATCATCCCCTTCTCATCCGAAGGAATCGTCACCACATCATAACCCGCCAGCATCGCACTCGCCGGATTGGTGCCATGCGCAGAATCCGGAACAATAATATGATCTTTCTGCTCATTGCCCTGATCCGCATGATACGCCGCCATCAACATCACACCTGTCAGCTCACCATGCGCCCCCGCCATCGGCTGCAACGTAAACTCATCCAGCCCCGTAATCTCCGACAGCATCCGCTCCAGCCGATACAAAATAGCTAACGAACCCTGCGTCAACATCCCCCCACCCCACAACTGCGGCCATAACGGATGCACCTCCGTCAGCTCCGGCAATGCCGCCGCCGCCTCGCACGCCTTCGGATTATATTTCATCGTACACGAACCCAACGGATAAAAATGGGTATCAATCGAATAGTTCAACCGTGAAAGCGCCGTAAAATGACGCACCACCTCTGCCTCCGAAACCTCCGGCAGCTCCGCTGGCTCCGACCGCAAATACTTCGACGGAATCTCCTCCGTCTCCGAAATCTTTAACGACGTCATCTGCACGCCCGGACGCCCCGGCGACGACTTCTCAAAAATCAACTTCATACCAACTCTCCTACCCGATTCAACACACTCTCCAGCTCCACCGCAAACCGATCAATCTCCGCCTTCGTCCGCTTCTCGGTGAAGGCCAGCAACAGCACATTCTCCATCTCATCATAATACCGACTCACAGGGAAACCACCCGCCACACCCCGCTCAATCAGCTCACTCACCACCTTCTTCGCCGACACCGGTAGCCGCACCGCAAACTCATTGAAAAACCGCCGATTAAACGCCGCCTCAACCCCCTCAATTTGAAGGAGTCGATGCCAAGCATAACTCGCCCGATCCATGCAATCGCGCCCAACCTCCAAAAAGCCCTCACGCCCCACTAAGGAAAGATAGATAATCGCCCGCAGCGCGCACACCTGCACATTACTGCAAATATTCGAGGTCGCCTTCTCCCGCCGAATATGTTGCTCCCGCGCCTGCAACGTCAGCACATAACCCCGCCGCCCTTTTCCATCCTCCGTCTCCCCCACAATTCGACCCGGCATTTTACGCACCAACGCCTTCCGCGCCGCAAAGAAGCCCAAATACGGCCCACCAAAATTCAGCGGAAGTCCCAAACTCTGCCCCTCACCCGTCACAATATCCGCCCCCATCGCTCCCGGCGTCTCCACATGCGAAAGTGCCATCGGATAGACCGAAACCACCGCCAACGCACCCGCATCATGCGCCCCCTCAATCACATCCTGCAGCTGATCCAGACAGCCGAAAAAGTTAGGATTCTGTAGCAGAACCGCCCCCGTATCATCATTCAAAGCCGCCGTAAACGCCGCCCGATCAGCCACTCCATTGGCTCCCAACTTCACCTCCGCATACTCCACCGACAAATTATGCGTATACGTCCGCAACATCTCCCGATAGATCGGATTAACCCCCTCATCCACCAACACCCGATTCCGCCGCGTATGCCGCAACGCCATCATAGCCCCCTCAATCAACGCCGAACCCCCATCAAACAGCGACGCATTCGCCACCTCCATGCCCGTCAACCGACAAATCGCCGTCTGGTACTCAAACGCCGCCTGCAATGTCCCCTGCGAAGCTTCCGGCTGATACGGTGTATACGCCGTATAAAACTCCCCCCGACTCGCCAACGCATTCACCGCCGCCGGAATATAATGATCATAAAAACCCGCCCCGCAAAAATTCACCAACTGCGTAGCATTCTTCGCCGCCAGCCCGCGGATATGCTGCATCATCTGCATCTCCGAAAGCCCCTCCGGCACATTCATCGACTCCGCTTCTAACGCAGCCGGAATCGCCGCAAAGAGATCATCAAAAGAAGAAATTCCCAGCGCCTCAAACATCGCCGCCTGATCCTGCTCACTTGTTGCACAAAAGGGCGTCTTACTCATACCACCTATCTCC
The DNA here is from genome assembly GCA_964014015.1 of uncultured Kiritimatiellaceae bacterium. GTDB lineage: Bacteria > Verrucomicrobiota > Kiritimatiellia > Kiritimatiellales > Pontiellaceae > Pontiella. The sequence goes on along the minus strand of CAXGYR010000043.1, from coordinate 163 downwards.
TACTTCACTATCCTGCATCAACTATCCAATCAAACCGAACACCGCGCCGTGCCCTCTGCATAGAAAGGCAGCGCAACCACCTCCGCAGTAAGCCGACGTCCACGAATTTCCACAGCAACCATCTCACCCACGTTGCCAGCCACCGCTTCCACCCGAGCCATCG
>CAXGYR010000042.1:0-11983 GCA_964014015.1 uncultured Kiritimatiellaceae bacterium | reverse complement strand
CTGACCATCGCAGGAGAGGCATCAACAATGAGAAGCACTTTTTCGGCTTTGCCTCGGGTTCCAAAAAAGTCAACGGCTGAGAGTCCGTAGCCGGTTTCGCGGTATTTGGATTTCATGATCATAGTACGATCGGTTTGGATAAAATTTGTATAACTATTTTTAAATGTGGGCATGGGTGCCATTTCGACATAGGTTCCCTGTTGTGGAATATTAACCATCTGGGGTGCACTGGCAGTGATACGGCTGGTGGTTCGACGGGCAGGCTTCGACATTTGCTCCATGAAAGGCTCGACTTGTACGGGTATATCTAGCTGACGTCGCTCTAGTTTTTTTTGTTCAACGACGTCGAATGTGGCGGGTGTTTTGTTGAAATAACGAAGCGCCACAATGCCGCCCGCTAGCGAGAGCAGCATAATATGAACGATGAGGCTGATGAGAGCCGCACTCGAACCAATCAGCTGACGTTTTCGTTTTGGGTTTTTCATGCAGGTATAAGTAAACATTATTCAGCACGCAAAAGTAAAGAGGGAGTTTGCCGTGTTCGTTTTTCCTTGCAACGAATTTAGTCCTAGGTCAGTAATGTATGTATGGATGAGAAGGCGTTACACTGGTTTTATCGAATAAAAACGGGGGCAGTATTGAGTGTTCTAGCCGGTTTGGCTTTCTTTCTTTTGTGCATGATTTTGCCTTTAGTGGGGCCCGCAGGTAGTCGCGTTAGCCATGCGGCTGATAACAAATATATTTTTATGGGTTGGCTATTTATCACGTCATTCATATCGATTGCGGCTGTTTTTTCTCGCTGGTGGCGAGTTAAGCATCAGCAGGCACCTAAACCGCTTTTTTCTGTTTTGCTAAGTATCATCTGTTTATTGACATGGATCGTTCTTTTCTCAGGGGGGTTTGCTATTTAATTTTATTAACGCAAGAAGTTCCGTTGTTTACGCACTTTCTTTGAGATACGTTTCAACATCAACTTAAGCTGCTCAATATTATTTAAAAGGGGGTAATTATGAGTAATGCATCATTAGAAAGCACAAATAGCACGATCTCGCTTGTTTCAGGCAGTCCTGAGGAGAAGCGAAAGGAAATTAAGAACTATTTTAATCATACCTGGAATCAATATGAATCCTTGTTTGAAGCATTAGCTTCATCCGAAGTTTATTATGAAAGACCGCAGCCACTCCGGCATCCGCTGATCTTCTATTTTGGACACACAGCTGTATTTTATGTGAACAAGTTAATGCTGGAGAAACAACTCAAGGAGCGCATCAACGCGCGTTTTGAATCCTTGTTTGCGATCGGTGTGGATGAGATGAGCTGGGATGATTTAAACGAGGCACATTATGAGTGGCCGACAGTTGAAGAGGTACGGGATTATCGGAATGACGTTAAGCAAGCGGTTAATCAGCTGATTGACGAAATGGAGCTACACGTGCCGGTGGCTTGGGATAGCACGGCATGGACCATTTTGATGGGAATTGAGCACGAGCGTATCCATCTGGAGACAAGTTCTGTCTTGATTCGCCAGTTGCCCCTCGAGCATGTGCAGGAGCTGAAAGAATTTATACCTAACGAAGCGGATGGCAGAGCTGCGCCGGAAAATACGTATGTATCGGTTCCGGGAGGGACGGTTGAGTTGGGTCGTTCTTCGCACGAGATATACGGTTGGGATAATGAATTTGGTGAAAGTGTATATGATGTATCGAGTTTTCGGGCATCTAGATATTTGGTTTCCAACCAAGAGTTTCTTGAGTTTGTCGAAGCTGGTGGCTACCGACAGAACGGCTGGTGGAGTGATGAAGGTAGCGAGTGGCGTAATTACCACAAGGCTCGGATGCCGGAATTCTGGCGCGGAGAACCGGGAGCATATCGATTACGGTTAATGACCTCAGAAATTTCATTGCCCATGAATTGGCCGGTGGAAGTATGTTATCATGAAGCCCATGCTTTTTGTAACTGGAAGAGCGCCCAGAGTGGTTCGTCAGTGCGTATGCCAGATGAGGCGGAATATAGACGGTTATTGGAGTATTCCGGATTTGATCGAGAACACCATGAGAAACCCATTGAGGCGAATTGGAATTTAGAGCAAGGTGCTTCATCGGTTGCGGTCGATCGGTTTGCTCATGGTGAGTTCTATGATTTGGTTGGTAATGTGTGGCAGTGGAATGAGACACCCATTCATGCGTTTGATGGGTTTCAGGTTCATCCGTTGTATGATGATTTTTCCACGCCTACGTTTGATAACCGCCATAATTTAATCAAAGGTGGATCGTGGATTTCCACCGGTAATGAAATTACGTTGGGAAGTCGTTACGCATTTCGGCGGCATTTCTATCAGCATGCAGGATTCCGATATATTGAATCGGAAGCGGAGGTGAAAGTGGATTTTGATGTGTATGAAACCGATGAACTGGTTTCTCAGTATTGTGAGTTTCATTACGGTGACGATCTGTTCGGTGTTGAAAATTTTGCGAAGGCGGTCGCGGATGTTGCGCTGGCAGGTAGTGCGGGGGGAACACGAGGCCACGCATTAGATATTGGCTGTTCGGTAGGTCGTTCAGCCTTTGAGCTGGCGCGGGAGTTTGAATCGGTAGATGCACTCGATTTTTCGGCGCGGTTTATTCAGATGGGTGCGCAGATGCAGCGTGCGGGACGAATCCGTTACGAGCGAAAAGAGCAGGGAGATCTGACGACGTTTCAAGAGCGAACGCTGGTGGATATGGGTATTGAGACATCAATGAACCATATTAATTTCATGCAACAGGATGCCTGTAATATGAAGGCTCGTTTCACGGGATATAATCTGGTATTGGCGGCTAATCTCATTGATCGCCTTCGGCAGCCAGCTCGTTTTCTGCAAGATATTGGAGCACGTATTCTCCCGGGCGGTCATCTCGTGATTGCATCGCCGTATACCTGGTTAGAAGAGTTTACGCCCAAAGAAAACTGGATAGGCGGGTTTAAACGGGATGGAGAACCGGTGACAACTCTAGACGGTTTACAAGAGCATCTAGGCGCTCATTTCACTTTAACCGCTGAGCCGGTTAAGCTACCGTTTGTCATCCGTGAGACGATGCATAAGCATCAGTATTCGCTCTCGGAAGTGACGATATGGAAGAAAAAATAGTCTACGATTTTGATACGGTTATCTCGCGGCTTGGTACGCAGGCCGAGAAATATGACGCGCGTAAGCAGTTTTATGGAAAGCCGGATGTTGAGCCATTCTGGGTAGCGGATATGGATCTGCCTTCGCCAGCTTTTCTGGCGGATGCGCTACATGATCGTGTCAATCATACGCTGTTTGGATATACGGAGCAGGATCCAAGTCTGTTTGAGGCGATACGCTGGTGGATGAAAGATCAGCACGGTGTAGAGGCTGCTCCGGAAATGATTTCATTATCGCCTTCGGTGGTGAGCACGATTTCGATGGCGATTGAAGCATTTACCAAGCCAGCAGACCAGGTGGTTGTTTTGTCTCCGGTCTATGGGCCTTTTTTTTCTACCGTAAAACTGCATGGGCGCAACGTGGTAGACTGTCCGTTAATGCTGAATGTAGGACGCTATGAAATCGACTGGGAGGCTGTCGAGGCGGTGTTGCGTCAGCCGGAGACAACGTTATTGTTGCTTTGTAATCCTCAGAATCCGAGTGGGCGCGTATGGCTGGCGGATGAGTTGAAGCAGTTGGCTATTCTCTGTAAAGAGAACGGGGTGGTGCTGTTCAGTGACGAGATTCATAGCGATGTTGTCTATGCGCCTGCCAAGCATCTGTCTGTATTGAGCTTGCCAGAGGCGAGGGATAATTGCGTGATGGCTCATTCGATCGGCAAGACATTTAATGCGAGTGGCTTGAAAAGCTCTTTTTCTATTGTGCCTAATCCGGAGCTACGCACCCGGCTGCGCCGTGCGCACCGGCGAGCGCACTCTGACAATATTAATCTGTTGGGAAAAATAGCCATCACACGACTACTCTCACCCGACGGCGCTGAGTATAAGCGGCAACTATGCGCTTATTTGCACGAAACCACCCAGCAGGTGGTAGAGAAACTGGGGTCGGTTGAGGGGCTTGTTCCGATGCAACCGGAGGCGACGTTTCTAGTCTGGTGCGATTTTCGTGCTAAGGGCGACTGGCAGACCGTTTCGAAGCGTTTGATTGAGGAGGCGAATGTTGCCTTATCGGGCGGAACGTTTTTTGGTCCAGCAGGGGAGGGCTGGTTCCGCATTAACTGTGGTCATGCGCGCGCCCAGTTGCTGCCAGCGGTAGATCGTATTTGCCGCGTCTTCGCTTAACGGTAAAAGTTATTCAGCTTATCGAGTGCCTCGGCACCCGGACACAGCTCTTTTTCAGTGAGATTGCGCAACGGCGTTTTCGTGGTGTTCATGATTTCATGTAGTTCTTTTGTATCTTCGTCGATAAAGAGTACGCCCGTAAGGACTTTATCCTCTGCGGCATAGTCTTTCATCAGCTTAAGAGCAGAACGACGGCTGTGAATGTCGTGTTGGGCTTCAAGTTTATGTAGATTGAGATAAGAGCCATCGTGCATGGTTACGCGCTCGGTGGTTCCTTCGTTGTATTCGGTCGTAATCTCCTCTGCAGGTGGGACATAGTCGACCGTATTGGTGGAGGCCATGTGTTGGCGCATATAGTCATAGGCTTTGGTTGAGCTGGAGACGTTGTTAAAGGTTACACAGGGACTGATAACGTTGATAAAGGCAAATCCGTTATGCGCTATGGCTGCCTGAATAATAGGTACAAGCTGTTCCTTATCGCCGGAAAAACTGTTCGCTACAAAGGTGGCGCCGAGCTGCAGAGAAAGAGCGCATAAATCAATCGGTTCGTAGGGACTGGGGTCACCCTTTTTACTTTTTGATCCGAGGTCGGTCGTAGCGGAGTCCTGCCCTTTGGTTAGACCGTATACACCATTGTTTTCACAAATGTAGACCATATTGATATTACGACGCACGGCATGTACAAACTGCCCCATGCCGATGGAAGCAGTATCGCCGTCACCCGAAACTCCGATATAGAGCAAGTTGCGGTTGGCCATATTGGCACCGGTTGCAACGGAGGGCATTCGACCATGCACCGAGTTAAAGCCATGCGAGTTACCGAGAAAATAGGTAGGGGTTTTAGAGGAACATCCGATGCCAGAGAGTTTGGCAACGCGGTGCGGCTGAATCGACATTTGGAAACAGGCGTCGATAATGGCAGCACTGATAGAGTCGTGCCCGCATCCGGCACAGAGGGTGGAGACAGCCCCTTCATAATCTTTAGAGGTGTAGCCCAATTCATTGCGAGGCAGATTCGGATGTCTAAATTTTGGGACAGTATAACTCATGATAACTCCTAAAAGAATCGGCTTCCGCGTCGCGGTGAGGTGGTCGTTTGCAAAATCCAGTCGCGGATTTCGCGGCGGATAAATCGAGCGGTGATTGGGCTGCCATCGTAGTGGAGTAGCGGGACCAGACGGTCTGGATCGAAATCATATTCATTAATAAGCAGGGTCCGCATCTGTGCATCTCGGTTCTGCTCGACCACGAATACATACTCGTGTTCGGCAATAAACTGTCCAACCTCGTCAGAGAAGGGGAAGGCTTGAATGCCCATGCTGTCGAGCGAGATTCCATGCAGGGTATTGAGGTGGTGAAGGGCCTCGAGCGTCGACGCTTCTGATGTACCGTAGTGAACAACGCCGACGGTACAGGGTTTATCGGTTTTACGAATAATCGGTTTGGGCACGTGGTGCGAGGCTGTACGCCATTTGCGCTGCAGACGATCCATATTCTCGATATATTTCTCACCATTTTCGGTATAAATCGCATATTCGTCTTTTGAGGTTCCGCGGGTAAAGAAAGAGCCTTTGGTTGGGTGGGTACCGGGCAGGGTGCGATAGGGCACGCCGTCATTGTCCACATCGAGGTAGCGTCCGTAGCGCTCTTTCATATTTTCTAAATCATCATGGGTTAAAATCTTGCCCCGATCATAGGTGCGTTCGTCATCCCATTCTAACGGTTCGGACATGTTTTCGTTCATGCCCAAGTCTAAATCAGAAAGAAGGATAACCGGAGTTTGGAACCGTTCGGCGAGATCGAAAGCCAATGCGGTATATTCAAAGCACTCCTTGGGGGTGGAGGGATAGAGGCAGATATGCTTGGTATCGCCATGGGAAGCATATGCAGCGAGGATCACATCCGATTGCTGCGTGCGGGTCGGCATGCCGGTAGAAGGACCTGCACGTTGAACCTCAACCAGAACGGTCGGAATTTCAGCAAAGTACGCAAGTCCGAGAAACTCGTTCATGAGCGAAAGACCGGGGCCGCTGGTTGCCGTAAAGGCACGCGCTCCGGTCCAGTACGATCCGATTACCATACCAATGGCCGCCAGTTCATCCTCAGCTTGAACAATGGCATAGTTTTTCTCGCCCGTTTCTTGATCTACCCGGAATTTACGGCAGAACTTAGAGTAGGCATCAATAACGGATGTGGAAGGGGTGATCGGATACCACGCGGCGACGGTTGCTCCCCCGTATACTGCTCCCAGCCCGGCGGCTGTGTTGCCATCGATCAAAATCTTATCGCCCACGTTATCGCGCTTCTCAACGCGAAATGCAATCGGGCAAGCCGTCGCCTCTTCGGCCAGTTTATATCCGGTTTCAATGGCTTGAACATTGGGTGCGATCAATTTTTCTTTGCCTTTGAACTGATCGCTGATGAGCTGTTTGTAGACTTCGATATCCAGATCCAGTAGCGCACAGAGTGAGCCGACATACATCACATTACGGAATAGCTGACGTTGGCGAGGATCTGTGTAGAGTTCTCGGCATTTTTCGGTGAGCGGCAACCCGATAATATCGATATCATCGCGGAAAAGGCTGGGATCGAGCGGTTTCGTGGAATCGAAGATGAAGTATCCGCCTTTATCGACTTCGTTAATATCGCGCTGCATGCTTTGCGGATTCATCGATACCATAATGTCGATACCCCCGCGCCGCCCGAGGAAGCCAGCTTCGGAAACGCGCACTTCATACCACGTAGGTAATCCCTGAATATTGGATGGGAAAATGTTTTTGGGGCTGATGGGGACACCCATACGGAAGATGCCGCGGCTAAAGAGGTTGTTGGCACTCGCGGAACCGGTTCCATTGATGTTTGCAAATTTGATTACAAACTGGTTGATGATAATGTCGCGTTTCATGAATTCTTTTTCAAGCGGTCGCGTTAGGCGTTCACCGCACACTCTCTGGGGGAACTCCCCGCTTTAGCGGTTTTGTAGGTATATTTTTGCATGTCCCATGCTGCGGTTGGGCAGCGTTCTGCGCACAGACCGCAGTGAAGGCAGACATCTTCGTCTTTCACCATCACCCGTTCGGTTTGTAGTGGAGCCGATACAAAAATAGGTTCTGCAAGATTTTCCGCCGGCACGGTAAGCTTATGTCGCAGTGCTTCCTCTTCATCATTCGGTGTCATGGTGAGGCAGTCAACCGGGCAGATGTCCACGCAAGCATCGCATTCGATACATTTGGTTTCATCAAAAACTGTCTGTACATCGCAGTTCAGGCAACGCTGTGCCTCTTCGAAAGCGAGTTTATCGTCGTATCCGAGTTCGACCTCCAGTTTACGGCTTTTCAGCGCCTCTTCAAGGGGGGCATGTGGTACCGCTTGCCGCTTTTCGTCGGAGACAGCGCTGGAGTAACTCCAGTCATGAATACCCATTTTCTGGCTCATCAGGTTGGTGTGAGGGGCGGGGCGGTTGTCGATGGATTCACCCTGTAGGAATAGATCAATAGAAATGGCAGCCTGATGACCCTGTGCCACGGCCGTGATGATGTTTTTGGGGCCAAGCGCCGCATCACCGCCAAAGAAAACCTTCGGTAGCGTTGATTGGAACGTGTCGGGGTCGACTTTCGCGAGTCCGCGTTCGTTAAATTCAATGCCGATATCTTTTTCGATCCAAGGGAAGGCATTGTTCTGCCCGATGGCAAGTAGAACTAGACTGGCATCAAGGGTTTCAAATTTTCCGGTCGGTATAAACACCTCGGTTCCATCTTCGGCGATTTCGTATTCGATGATCTCAAACTTCATGCCGGTTAGTTTGCCATCTTCCACCACATATTCTTGGGGATTATGATTTTCGAGAATCGGAATCCCTTCGGCTTGTGTATCTTCAATCTCCCATGGAGAGGCGAGCATCGCGCTAATCGGAGTGCGGAGCATCACCTTCACATTTTTGGCACCCAGGCGCAGCGCGGTACGGCAGCAGTCCATGGCCGTGTTGCCCCCTCCGATAACCAGTACATCTTCGGGCGCACTGTCGATATGATCAAAAGCAACGTTGGCTAGCCACTCCACACCCACTTGCACGCCGGTACCTTCGACCTGCTCATAGTTGGGCAGTGGAAGTCTGCGGCCGCTGGGAGCACCGGTTCCAACAAACACCGCGTCATACTCCTCTTCGAGCATTTTTTTCATGCTCTCTACGCGATGGTTAAAATAGGAGGTCACACCCATGTCGAGAATGTAGCCGCACTCCTCATCGATCACCGACTCGGGCAACCGGAAAGAGGGAATCTGCTGCCGCATGTAGCCGCCGGGTTTGGGGGTGGCGTCGTAGAGATCGATTTCGTAGCCGAGGGGCATCAAATCCCGCGCAACGGTTAATGAAGCCGGACCCGCACCAACCAGCGCAACCTTCATACCGTTTTTCTTTTTGGGGATCTCCGGCATGCGCGCCTTCACATTTTCCTTCAAGTCAGCCGCCACGCGCTTCAGGCGACAGATGGCGACGGGTTTTTCTTCGATTCGACCCCGTCGGCAAGCTGGCTCACAAGGGCGGTCACAGGTGCGACCGAGGATGCCCGGAAAGACGTTAGACTCCCAGTTGACCATGTAGGCGTCTTCATAACGTCCGGCGGCGATCAGGCGGATATATTCGGGAACTGGCGTGTGAGCCGGGCAGGCGTGTTGACAGTCAACCACACGGTGAAAGTATTCGGGATTCTGTGTATCAGTTGGTTTCACAACACTCCTTTAGTTGGTTTCATTAACCGTTCGCTCATTAACCCCTCTATTTACACTTTGTTAGGAGTTTTTAAAACATAGGCACCGCCGGAATTCAGCAACAAAAGCAAGAAATCGAACGGGTTGGATTCCAAAGCAGATTAGAGATTGGCTTTGCTGTATTCTGGCGTGTTTTTAAAGGAGCGTTCTGGCGGCATTTCGGCACTTGTTGAGAGCGTTTTTTTACCGGTCTTCTGATGCTTGAAGATACGCGCTTCATCATACAGTTCGCCCGTGGCCAGAAAGCTGCGGTAGGTGAGGGTGTCGCGCTCGATTTGGATGTGCTGGAAGAACTGCCCGTTTTCGCCACGGCGGTCATCGGTGAAGCCTTCCGCCGCAAAGCGTTCGGCTTGATTGGTGTTGGAAGGATACTGCTTGGGGCCGCTAACAGAGGTGACGACCAGCGTTTGGAACTGTTCGGGTAGGTCGAGCTGCGGGAGCCTACCGCGAAGATAGGAGTGATCGTGCCCCTGAAGGAGCAGGTCAACGTTGTAGCGTTTGATCAGATCCAACCAGTCAGCCCGCAGTTCATCGTTAAAGTAGGCCCGCCCCGCCGGCGGAAAGAGCGGATGGTGAAAAGCGACAATCAACCACCGTGCGCCCGGACGCTTCAGTTGTGCCTCGAACCACGCGGTCTGCTCTTGCTGATGTTCGTTGGAGTTGAGGACAATCACGCGCGCGCCCTGATAGTCTACTGTATAGCAGGTTTCGTGGAGCTTTTTCGGAAGGGAGGTTTCAACCGGGAGGTTGAATTGCGGACGCCAGAGAATGGATTTTGTTTTTTCGCCAAGAGCCAGAAAGCTGCCGACATACTCATGGTTACCGAGAACCGGGATGCCAGTGATCTGCGCGTGCAGAAAACCGCCCGCTTTGAACCACTGCGACCACTCATTGTCATCGTGCGCGTGATCGACCAGATCTCCACAATGTAACATGAAGGCGGCATCGGGGGCGGTTTGTTGCGCCATACGGATGGTACGCGACCAGCGGCTGAGGATGTCGTTCTGGGCATCTCCAAAATAGAGAAAAGAGAAGGGCGCGGGCTCCGCTTTGGCGGTACGGAACTGAATCCACTCCGACCAGCGTTGGTCACCATCGCCCACGCGGTAGGCGTAGAGGGTGTCGGGCTGCAGTTTGGTGAAGCGCACGGAGTGGAAGTGAACGGTGCCTTGCGTATTGTCTTTCACCTGATTGAGATCAACGGCTTCGGTTTTCGCTTCGATGCGGCGGGCTGCCAGCTCAAAGCCCGGTGCGCCGAGCGCCGGTGCGATTTCCGCATACGCGGTTTTGATATCAGCGGAGGTGCGCCATGAAACCGCGCGATCCGTGGCGGGATCGCCGTTGAAGGTCAGATAGATGCGGTCGGGATCGCGACTGGCAATCTCCCAATGGCGTAACTCAGTAGGATGCGCAAACGCGGTGGCAGTCAGGGCGAGCAGTAGACAGATGGTAGTTGTTTTCATACCCAATACCCTACGCCGAGCCACGGGACAGCTCAACGGCAGAGAGGTTTGCATTTTGTTAGGCTGAGACTAGTCGTCGCGCCCGCCGAGCAGCCCGAGGCGCATCAGGTAGTAGAGCAACGTTAACAGGGCCGAGACCGCGGCGGCAACATAGGTTAGAAACGCTGCGTCTAGCACTTTACCCGCATCATCGGCCTCCTGCGGCATCACAATCCCATCGGTTACCATCTGGCGTTTCGCGCGTGCAGTGGCATCCCACTCCACCGGTAGGGTGATCAAGGCAAAGGCAAACCCAACGCCAAAGAGCAACACACCAAACTGCGACATCGCCATGCTCTGCATAAAGACGCCTAGGAAGATAAAGATGTAGGCGCCGTGCGAGGCGAATTGGGTTACGGGCACCATCGCGCTCCGCCACTGGAGCGGCGCATATTTTTCGGCATGTTGCAGCGCGTGGCCGGCTTCGTGACAGGCAACGCCGATAGCGGAGAGAGATTGCGAATCGTGGACATCCGGCGAAAGGTTGAGGCTGCGGTTGGCGGGGTTGTAGTGATCGGAGAGGAACCCGCGCGCGCGATGAATCTGGACATCTTGGAGACCGTTGCGGTCGAGCATTCGACGGGCGGCTTGCGCTCCGGTCAGGCGACTGCTAGCCGCGATTTTGCTATATTTGTTGAAGGTGCCTTTGGTTTTGGCGGAGGCGATGCCGGCGAGAATCAGGGCGGGTGCCATAAAGAGCAGATACATCGGATCAAAATACATAAACATCAGCTGCGTTCTCCTTTATTTTTGTCGACCGCTTACTCGGGCAAGCGTTCAATCGTGAAGAGTATGAAAAAGGCAGTAGGGGGAATCAACTGTTATACAAAAAAAACCGCCCTGTAAAAGAGCGGGGGCGTAGGAGTTTGAAGTTTGGAGTTTGATGTTTGAAGGGAATTGCATTCCATCGCGGTGTGGAGTTTGCAGTTTGCGGTGTGGAGTTTGAAGGGAATTGCATCCCATCGCGGTGTGGTGTTGGGGATAAAAAAACCGCCCTATGAAAGGGCGGTAAAACCGATCGCCACCCTAAAGGATCGGTTTTCGAGCAAATTAGGCGGGGTTCATCTCCGAGGTGGAGATGAACCCCTGTTGAGCCGGATATCGCTCTCCCTATCCGGCTCGGCAAACTGTTTACTGACTCTGAAGGCGGAAGTAGGCGTGGGTGCTGTTGGCGGGGGCGGTGAAGCTTTTTGTGGTATCGTCGCCGGAGATGGTGTTGCCGTGGTTGCTCCAGCTCTGTAGGTCGGTGGAGGCTTGCGGTTGATAGGTAGTATTGTTCACGGCGAAAAAGGAGATGATGAGGTTGCTGCCCGAGAGCGAGGGGGTGAGGATGAATTTGACTTGCGCGCCGCTGAGACCCTCGAGCGCCCGATAGGCATCGAGATGTTGCCCCGGCACATAGTGGGTGGCGGTAGTGGAATCGAAGA
>CAXGYR010000041.1:0-12227 GCA_964014015.1 uncultured Kiritimatiellaceae bacterium | reverse complement strand
GGGGCCGCCGATGGGGGAGACCGATTCGATGACATCGGGGTAGAGCGTTCCCTGTGCTAAAAAGTGCGTCTGGTCGCTTAGTTCACGGGCCTTGTCGGAAAAGACTTCGATGAAGGTTTTTCCGATGATTTTACGTTTTTCTTCTGGGTCTGTTATGTCTTGAAGCTTGGATAGGAATGCTTCGCCGGCGTGGATGACGTGTAGATCCATGCCGAAGGCGTCGCCGAAGAGTGCTTCGATCTCTTCGGTTTCGCGGTAGCGCATGAGACCGTTGTCGACATAGACACAGTGGAGTTGATTGCCGATGGCTTTGTGTAGTAAAGCGGCAACAACGGAGGAGTCGACGCCGCCGGAAAGACCGAGCAACACATGATCTTCGCCAACGGTATTGCGAACCTGTTGGATTGTGTGGTCTACAAAGCGAGCCATTTCCCAATCACCGGTACAGCCGCAGATGTTGAAGGCGAAGTTTTTGAGCATAGTGGAACCTTGAGGGGTATGCACAACCTCAGGATGAAACTGTACGCCGAAGATTCTTTTTTCAAGATGCTGCATGGTGGCGAGTGGGCAGTTGTCGGACTGGGCAACTGTTTCAAAGCCGTCTGGAAGAGCAACGACTTTGTCACCGTGACTCATCCATACTTGTAGTTCGTTTTCGAGATTTTGATACAGCGGAGAGTCGGTGGTTATTTGCATGGTGGCTTTGCCGTATTCATGTTTTTCGCCGCGCTGTACGTTTCCGCCAAGTAGGTGAGCGGTGAGTTGCATGCCGTAACAAATACCGAGAATGGGTATATCCATTTCAAAGAGGGCGGGGTCGCATGTGGGCGCATCGGTATCGGGGACGCTGCAGGGGCCTCCGGAGAGAATGATACCTTTTGGGTTGCGCTCAAGGAGCTCAGCAGCGGTAGTGTCGTAGCGCACAATTTCGCAGTATACTTTTTGCTCGCGAAGGCGACGGGCGATGAGCTGGGTGACTTGTGATCCGAAATCTAAAATGGCAATCCATTCGGGGTGGTTCATGTGTTGGTTTCCTTGATCATGTCGATAAATTCTTCGAAGAGGTAGAAGGGGTCGTGGGGGCCGGGGGCGGCTTCGGGGTGGTATTGGACGCAGAAGAGTGGTTGGTGTTTGTGTTTGATGCCGGCGACGGTACGGTCGTTTAGGTTGAGGTGGGTGATTTCAGCTAGTTCGGGGTTGACGCTGTCGGCGTCAATACAGAATCCATGGTTGTGCGAGGCGATTTCTACCTTTTGAGTGCGCAGGTCTTGGATGGGTTGGTTGCCGCCGCGGTGCCCAAATTTCAGTTTATAACTTTTGGCACCGAGTGCCATGCTGAGCATTTGATGGCCGAAGCAGATGCCGAAGAGGGGGCGTTTGGAGGCGATGAGTTCTTCGACGAGTTGCGTGACTTTGGGAGCTCCGGCGGGGTCGCCGGGGCCGTTTGAGATAAATATGCCGTCGGGATTAGTTTCTACTATTTCTGTAGCGGATACGGTGTTGGGGAAGACGGTGCAGTGACAACCGAGGGATTCGAGGATGCGGAGCTGGTTCAGTTTGATGCCGCAATCGACGACGGCAATGCGGTAGAGGGGTTTTTCTTTAGTTTCTGCAGGCCATGAGTAGGGTTGGTCGATGGTTACTTCGGTGGCGAGATCACGCCCGACGAGTCCGGGGGATGCTTTTGCTTTTTCAACGAGTACGGCGGGATCGCTCTCTTCGGTGGAGATAACGCATTTCATGGCTCCTTTGTCGCGGATGTGTAGGGTGATTGCTCGGGTGTCGACCTCATGAATACCGATTTTTCCGTTAGCTTCAAGGTAGCTGGCAAGCGACTGTTCGGCGCGCCAGTTGCTGTACATACGGGAGTATTCTCCGATAATGAGGCCTTGTGCAAAAATAGCACGTGATTCTTCATCTTCTTGGTTGATGCCGTAGTTGCCGATGAGAGGATAGGTGAGGGTTACAATTTGTCCGTGGTAGGAGGGATCGGTGATGATTTCCTGATAGCCAGTCATAGACGTGTTAAATACCAACTCTCCGAAGGCTTCTCCACTGCCGGCAAATGCCGTTCCTTCAAACCACGTTCCATCTTCCAGTGCGATTATTGCTTTTGGCATATCTTCTCAACTGCTCCATTGTTGACTATTTTTTGATCTGTTGGTGTAAAAATTCTGGGTATCATCTACAGGGAGAGGATGCCTTGCAATGCTTAAAAATGATGAATTGTAAATAATGCCATTTTTTGGGCGCGTGAGTCGTGGTGATAGAGGGCTTGACGCACCCGCTTAACCTCCCTACACTCCGCCTCCTTTAAACAGATATAAAGGGAGCCTTGAATATGAGCGAACAGCTAAATGCCGATCAGCAAAACACCTCTTTTACTCATGCCTTGATGATTGAACTCGATTATGTGGCTGTATCACTTCGTCCAGTTGAATTTGCTGCGATTAAGCGCGGAATTGAGCCGAAAGGGATTGAGTTGACGCCGATCGCTTTCAGTCGCTCACCTCTATCACCTGATCATCGAACGGCTGTTACCGATATTTTGAAGGCTGCTGGTAACAAAGCGGATGCGATTGAAAAGGCGGTTGGTGAGGTTGATAAATCGGTTAGACAATTTATCCAGCAGGAGGCACAGCCGAATGCGGCGGTTAATAAGTTGATTGAAGCGGCTAAGAAGCGAGGTGTGGCCGTATTTGCTTACAGTGCATTGGATCGTGAGGATGCGGAAGCGTTAATGGAAAAAATCGGACTGAATGAACTGGGTGTTTCGCTGCTAATTCCGGAAGAGCAGCGGGATAGATTTCCGCGTGCGGATGACTGGCTGAAGATGCTCAAGCAGGTCGATATAGACACGAAAACGGTTGTGGCGGTTGTCTCTTCTCAGCTGGCATGCAAAGGTGCTTTGACGGCGGGTGCGGCGGTTGTTTCCGTTCCGGATGAATACACCCTCTATCAGGATTTTAGTGGATCTGCTTTTGTGTTGGATGCGTTGAGCGACGAAAAACCGGATCTACTGCTTGATAAAACGCTCCGGATGTAATCAAGCTGTAGAATGGCACTTATGGGTTGCCACTGTTTGAATGATCTGCTCAGCGGCGGAGAGTCCGGAGCATGCCGAGCCCTCTACTCTGGGTCCTCCCAAAGCATCACCGGCGATTGTTAGCTGCAGATCAGGGCAGGTGAGTGAACGTTCTGATATCGGGTTAACGGGCATGGTATAGCCCCAACGATGAACCTGTGCACTTTTCACGGACAGTTTCACGAGATGTGCGAGCTCATCGGTAACGAGCGAAATTTTGTTTTCGGTGGGTTCATCCCAAATATTGCTGGCAAACATCGCTGTGGTGTGCACGGTTAGGGCGGGTTGATTCGAGATGCCTTTGATTTGATTGTCGGCTATCCAAGCAACAGATGGGTGGTTGAATTGCTTGCAACCGGGTGCTGGTAGCTGACTGGGTGAGGATAGCCGAAGTAGCATAGCTAGACCCTTTTCGTACCTTACATCCTCCAGTGGGCTGCGTAGTTGGGATGGTAGATCGATGTTACTTTGTTTAAATAGCTCTAGGGTTTGTGGAGCAGGCGTGGTGACGACGAGTTGTTTGGCACGATATGAGATTTCGTTTTCACAGCACACGACCCATTCGTTTTCGATTCGATGTATACGGGTTGCTTTTGTGGAAAGATCGGTGGTTAGCGATTGAGCAATGTGCCGAGGCAAAGAGTTCATACCTTTTGGTGCATACCAACGCGGGTGTCGACTGTCTCCGCCGGATAACGTATCGAACCAAACATCAATCACACCAGACGCATCCCATTGGTCAACGTAGTGTTGAAACATATGTTCACGAACTGTGAAGAATTGTGCTCCGTGGTCAAACGTTGCGCCATCGAACTGCCGGGTTGCCATGCGGCCGCCATAATTACGACCTTTATCAATCAGCTGAACATCGGCGCCATTCTCTTGTAGGCGCGTTGCGCACATGAGCCCGGCGATACCGGCTCCAATAATTAAAACATCACTTTTCTTGTCGGTATTCATTTTGCTTGATCTTTCAAAGAGGTGAAGGCGGCGAGTGCTTCTTCGCGGGATTGTTTTAGATCTACGATGGGGTGAGGATAGGTTTCTCCTAGTGCAACACCGGCCTCTTGTAAAACAAGTGCGGGAGCTTCCCAAGGATTGAAAAGAAAGGCATTTGGGAGATGGCTCAGTTCGGGTACGAAGCGACGTGTGTAGGTGCCATCGGCGTCGAATTTATTGCCTTGAGAGATAGGATTGAAGATACGGAAGTAGGGGGCGGCATCGGCTCCACAGCCGGCTATCCACTGCCAACTAGCACTATTGTTGGCATGGTCGGCATCGAGTAGACAGTCGCGAAACCAAGCTTCACCGTGCTTCCAGTGAAGGCGAAGGTTTTTAACGAGGAAAGAACCGACAATCATACGCACACGGTTGTGCATGTAACCGGTTTGGTAAAGTTCCCGCATGCCGGCATCGACTATGGGAATACCGGTTTTCCCTCGTTGCCAAGCTGTGAGGTGTTCAGGGTTTTCGTTCCACGGAAAACGATCAAATTTGGACTGCAGGTTGGTATGCTGGAGGTTGGGGTTGTGGTGAAGCAGATAGGCGGAGAATTCACGCCAACCGAGCTCACTACGAAAATGGTCAATGTCTTTTGCTGCAGCTTTCTCTTCAACAGCATGCCAAGCTTGATTGGGGGAGAGTTCGCCCCAGTGTAGATGCGGTGATAGACGGCTTACGTAGGGTTGAGAGGGAAAGTTGCGACCCTCTTTGTAATGATGGATTCCATTTTCGGTAAACTGATTGAGTTGTTGGAGAGCGCCTTTCTCTCCTGGGTTCCAACCTTTCAACATCGGCTTGTGCCAATTTTGCTTGGGGATAAGGCACAAATCGTCAAGTGTGCAGCCTTCTGTAGCGGCATTGATCCAGGCGGACTGGGATGCATCGGGTAGGGGTTTACGAGGTGAGGTGGCGTTGAGGCAGCCTTTGCGATAGAAAGGAGTGAATACACGGTACGGTGTGCCGTCGTCTTTATTTATCTCGGAAGCGCTCCAAAGATAGGAGCCGTTGTGAATGTGAACGCTGATGCCATTTGCTTCAAGCGTCTGTTTTAGTTGAGCGTCTTGTTTGATTCGCCAGGGTTCGGAGCAGTGATTCCAGTAAACTGATTTAATGTGATATTGTTCAGCAAGTTTTGGGAGTATGGATTCTATTAGACCCTTGGTAAGGCAGAGCTTGTTATCGAGGTTGGTATTTAGTGCGCTGAGTGATTGATGAAGCCACACTTGACCGGCACCACCAATCTGGTCAGTGGACGGTACGTTTTCCTCTTGATGATAGAGCGGAAGAACAGGCCCTGCCTGCGTGGCAGCATATAAAGCAGGGTTGTCGTTGCAACGTAAGTCCTGCCGAAACCAATGAATTGACGAATGTTGAGACATGATAAACAATCGATATGAGTGGATATTCCTTTCGTAGGTGCTTATTATTTATTTTTTCTGTTGAATATGTAGGAAGCTTTGTTCTCTATTGTTTAGAGGTTATTTATGAAAAAAAGAAAGTATAAGGTTAAGTCGAACAAAGATTTTCTGATATTCGGTTTTGTATTCTTTTTTCTGTGCATATGGGCGATCAAAGATGCTTGGTATCCATCCGACAAAGTTCTAAAAAAGCATCCGCGAGAGATTTTGTATGCGTTTCCTGTGAGTGGGCAAATTTCGAAAGTGCATGTCGATGAAGGTGATTTTGTTCCAGAAAACGGTTTGTTGATGGAACTTTCCACAGCGGGATTGGATCGTGAACTTGAGTCAAAAAAACGGGCGTATGCGGCAGAGAAAAAATCATCACTTGTTTTAAGTAAAGCCATTGCAAACGCCACCGAAAATGGAGCTACGCAAAGTTCGATTGAAGAGATGCGAGTGCGAAAAAAGGCGACCGATGAATTGATGCAGCAGTTGCAAGAAGAAGTGAATGAATTGCGAAGTGATCGTGAGAGCTTTCAGTTGACCGCGGAGAAGAAGGGGCACGTGGAGTCACTCTTTTTTGGCGAACGCATTCAAGTGGATGCGGGTGAGACCATGCTTAAAATGATTCCGCAGGATAATTTTTACCTTTTTAACAAGAGCCTGGCTGTTTTCAGTTTCTTTGCCGCCATATTCTTTTTTGTTTTCCATTTCTTTGGAAATTAGAGGAATCGGTATCATTGCGTGCTTGACCCTAATGTGCGTTGTTCTATGATCACGCCTCCTTGCAAACTTTTGATGTGTTAATTCATCTTACTTGTTTACACAGAAGGGGATAGATATGACGAAACGAGACTTAGTAATGCGTATTTCGGATGAAACCGGTTTGATTCAGGAAGATGTAAAAGTCGTATTACAGAAAAGCCTCGATTATATCGTTGAGGCACTGGAAAAAGAGGAATCGGTTGAGTTTAGAAATTTCGGTGTTTTTGAGGTGCGCGAGCGAAAAGAACGAATTGGACGTAATCCGAATCAGCCGGAACATGTTGTGACGATTCCGGCTCGACGAGTAGTCAAATTTAAGCCGGGTAAAGTGATGAAAAAACGGATCACGGGTGAGTAACGGATGAGTCGTGATTTTCAACCATTACAAGGTATGAGTGATTTGAGCGGGGATGAGGTGCGTCGCTGGCAGCAGTTGGAACAGTATGCCCACCGCCATTTTACGCGTTTCGGATTTGGGGAATTACGTACGCCGTTGTTGGAGAAGAGCGAGGTTTTTTTACGCTCTTTAGGGGATACGACGGATGTGGTGCAGAAAGAGATGTATGCTTTTGAAGACCGGGGTGGCCGGGCGGTTGCGTTGCGGCCCGAGGGCACGGCGGGTGTGGTTCGGCATGTGGCAGGTCTGGGAGAAGAGGGATTAGCTTCAAAAGTTTACTATATGGGGCCGATGTATCGTTGTGAGCGGCCGCAGGCGGGTCGAAAACGTGAGTTTCATCAGATTGGGGTCGAGGCATTTGGAGAACCTAATCCGCTGGCAGATGCGGAGGTAATCGCCTTGCAGGTGCAGTTGCTAGAGGGCTGGGGGCTGAAGAATAGTGTCGTTAAAATTAATACGCGCGGTGCACTGGCAGAGCACCAGACGGTGCGAGATGGATTGCGAGAGGCTCTACTGCCGTTTAAGAATGAGCTATGTGAGGATTGTCAGCGCCGCTTGGATCAGCAGGTGTTACGTGTGCTTGATTGTAAGGTGCCCGGCTGCATCGATGTGGTGAGTAGGATTCCTTCGATGCTCTCTTTTATGTGTGCGGAGTCGAAACAGTATTTGGAAGATGTACTGGCCGCGCTGGAGCGGCTGGGTGTGAAGGCCGAGCATGATGTGCAGTTGGTTCGCGGGCTGGATTATTATGAGCATACGGTGTGGGAAATTACGCACGAGGCACTCGGTGCACAGAACGCGCTGGCGGGTGGAGGACGTTACCGGGTTCAGATGGGCAAAAAACAGATTCCGGGTGTGGGATTTGGAATTGGGGTAGAACGGGTGTTAGCTGCCTTGGAGGCGAGTGGAAGCTGGTTGTTTGACGCTCTCAAAACGAATGGATTTTGGCTGGTTTCTTTGGGAGATGAAGCTTTGTTGGCGAATATGGAATTGGCGATGCAACTCCGAAAAAAAGGGCTTCGATGCGGGATGGAGTTGCAAGTGAAGAGTATGAAGGCGCAGTTGCGCAAAGCCGACCGATTTGGCGCCAACATCGCATTGATTCGGGGCGATGATGAGCTGCAAGGAAATCGAATTTTAGTGAAGAATTTAACAGAGAGTCAACAGGAGGAGTGTGACTTGGCCTCATGGCTGGAGTCGCTCGAAGGAGAGTAACGATGCATGAATTTAGAACACACACATGTGGTGAGTTGAGAAAAGAGGATGTGGGAACTACGGTCAGGATTTCTGGCTGGGTTCACAGTGTGCGGGATCACGGTGGTATTATATTTATTGATCTGCGTGACCACTATGGATTGACGCAGGTGGTCATTGATCCATCAAAATCATTTTACAAAGGTGTCGATCATTGGCGGGTAGAGTCAACCCTCTGCTTTACCGGCACGGTGGTGGATCGTATTCCAGATGCCGTGAATCCACGACTGGATACGGGTGCAATCGAACTGGCAGCGGAAGAGATGGTTACACTGGGTGAAGCGAAGGTGATTCCATTTCAGGTGGCGAAGGATGAGGAGTGCAACGAGGCACTACGGCTGGAACATCGCTTTCTGGATATGCGGCGTCAGAAACTACATAACAACTTGATTTTGCGTTCAAAGGTGATTGCTCGACTGCGTGAGTTGATGACGGGCGAAGGTTTTATGGAGATGCAGACGCCGATTCTGACTAGTAGCTCACCAGAAGGCGCGCGTGATTATCTGGTGCCGAGCCGGGTGCATCCGGGCAAGTTTTATGCGCTACCACAGGCACCGCAGCAGTTTAAACAGTTGTTAATGACATCTGGATTTGATCGCTACTTCCAAATCGCACCTTGTTTCCGTGATGAAGATGCACGTGCCGATCGGTCGCCGGGTGAGTTTTATCAGTTGGATATGGAGCTAGCATTTGCGACGCAGGAGGATGTGTTTGAGGTCAATGAGCGGGTTTTACATACGGTATTCAGCGAATTTTCTGATAAGACTATTGATGATACTCCGTTTACGCGTATTCCGTATCTTGAGGCGATGGAGAAATATGGTAGCGACAAACCGGATTTGCGGAACCCATTGGTAATGCAGGATGCAACGGAGCTATTCCGTGGTTGTGATTTTAAGGCGTTTGCGGGTGTCGTGGAGTCAGGCGGAAAGGTCTTAACAATTGCGGCTAAAGGCTGTGCGGGACAGTCGCGCAAGTTCTTCGATGAGTTAATCAAGTTTGCGCAGAGTGTGGGTTCTAAAGGACTCGGTTACTTGCGCTGGAATGATGGCGAAGTCCAGAGTCCGATCGCCAAGTTTCTGAGCGAAGATACACTGAATGAACTGAAAACGCTCGGCGGTGTCGGGGAAGGTGATGTGATGTTCTTTATCGCGGACGAGGCGAAAGCGGCGATGGAAATTGGTGGGCATGTTCGTGACGAACTGGGTAGGCGGTTGGAGTTGATTGATCCGAACGTATTTAAGTTCTGCTGGATCGTGGATTTCCCAATGTATGAATTAGATGATGATGGAAAGGTTGAGTTTTCACACAACCCGTTCTCAATGCCGCAAGGCGGTATGGATGATCTATTGAACAAAGACCCGCTCGATATTTTGGCGTATCAGTATGATATTGTCTGCAATGGTGTTGAGCTTTCGTCGGGTGCTGTGCGGAATCATAGCCCTGAGTTGATGATTAAAGCATTTGAGATTGCGGGATATGATCAGTCGGTTGTGGAGTCTAAATTCCCCGCGCTCTACAAGGCTTTTCAGTTTGGTGCACCGCCGCATGCGGGAATTGCTCCCGGTGTAGACCGTATTATCATGCTATTGGCGGATGAGCCGAACATTCGGGAGGTGATTGCATTCCCGATGAATCAGAAAGCGCAGGATCTATTGATGGGGGCGCCGTGTGAGGTGGAGCATCGGCAGTTGCGAGAACTGAATCTGCAAGTGAAAATGCCTAAGAAAAGTGAAGCAGCAGCGGAAGAGAGCGAAGCATGAGGGCGCGGTTAGATCGTTGCTTTAAGGTATTAAGCAAAGCGGAGAAAAAAGCGTTTATTGCTTATCTTTCGGCGGGGGATCCTGACCTAGGGAGTACGGTTGACATTGTTTTGCGACTGGAAGATCAGGGCGTGGATGTGATCGAACTAGGACTGCCTTTTTCCGATCCGCTGGCGGATGGGCGTGTGAATCAGGAGGCGTCAACTCGAGCGCTGGAGGCGGGTTCGACCTTTGAGGGTGTAATGGATTGTGTGGCTTCCATTCGTCAGCGTTCGGATATACCGATTGTATTTTATGCTTACATGAATCCGCTCTTGTCGCGTGGGTTTGATAAGGCGATTCGGGAAGGTGCGGAAGCGGGCGCCGATGGATTTCTTTTGCTCGATTTACCCGTAGAGGAGTCGCGTCCTTATCGCGCGTCATTGAAACAGCAGGATGTGCATGCGATTCAGTTAATCACGCCAACAACACCGGATGAGCGGATGGGTAAAATTGTCAAACAGGCAAGCGGGTTTGTCTACTGCGTATCGCGAGAAGGCGTAACCGGTGTGCAGGATCGTATAGCTGCCGGTGCGGGTGAGTTGGTACAGCGTATTAAGGCCCATACGTCGCTACCGGTTGCGATTGGATTTGGAATCGGTACGCCGGAGCAAGCCGGTGAAGCAGCGCGGTTGGCCGACGGCGTTGTGGTGGGTAGTGCTATTGTGAATGCATTTCATGAGGAGAGTCATGATGCTGCCGGGCGCGCACGCGCAGCTGACTTTGTGGGATCGTTGGTTCGAGCCGTGAAAGAGGTATGATATGCAGAAGGCGTTCGCAGTTATTATGGCGGGTGGCCGTGGAGAACGTTTTTGGCCATTAAGTACATCGAAGCGTCCCAAACAGTTGCTGGATCTGGTAGGGGACAAGCCGCTTATTGCGCAAGCGGTTGATCGGCTTGAAGGGGTAATGCCGATTGAGCATGTGTTGGTCATCACAAATACAGATATTGTTGAGGCAACGCTGGCCGCAGTACCGCAATTGAAGCCGGAGAATGTTATCGGTGAACCTATCGGCCGTGACACGGCGCCTGCTGTGGCATGTGCGGCGGCACTGGTGAAGAGCCGGGATGAGGAAGCGGTATTTGCAATCTTAACGGCCGATCAAGTCATGGGCGATCTGGAACGCTTTCAGGCCACCTTAAGAGGTGGATTCACCTTGGCTGCGGAAAACGATATTTTGGTGACCATTGGCATTCAGCCTACCTATCCAGCTACCGGCTTTGGGTATATCGAGAGCGGGGATGATTTTGCTGAGCAGGAAGGCGTTGTTTTCAAGCAGGCAAAACGGTTTGTGGAGAAACCGGATGTGGAACGGGCTAGGGCGTATCTGGAGACCGGTCAGTTTTTCTGGAATGCTGGCATGTTTATCTGGTCGGTTGTAGCGCTTGAAAAGGCATTCAAGCAGCATGCTCAGGATGTATATACCTTGCTACAAAATTTATATGGTTTTGCGAAAGATGGTCGCATTGATGAGGGTATGGAAAAACTATATCCAGGTGTCGAAAAAATATCGATTGATTATGCGTTGATGGAGAAGGCGGATAATATCGTTATGGCTTGCGGTTCTTTTGCTTGGGATGACGTTGGTTCTTGGACGGCGTTGGAAAATCATTTTGAAGCGGATGAGGCGGACAATACACGGGTGGGTGATTCGTTTGTGTTAGATAGTTCATCCAACATTGTGTATTCAAAGGATCATCTTACGGCATTGGTCGGTGTTCGTAATCTGATTGTTGTTCAAGCCGATGGCGTCACGCTGGTGTGCGATAAGGAAAAAGCACAAGATATCAAAAAGCTAATTGCACTCATTCGATCGCAAGATGCAGATGCGTCTATTCTTTAATTGAACAAAGATTGACGAATTACTCTCAACGCATAGTATTTATACTAGTTGTTATATGGTGTGGTTTTACGTGGTTGTATGATGGGAGCTGTAAGATGAAAATTTTACCTGTGTTGGGTGTTTTTCTGCTAAGTGGCGTACTCTCTGTGGAAGCATTTACGGAGAAAGAGTTGAAGATGCTTCAAAGAGATACGAAGATTGAGGGTGTTCGGTCGAATAGTATCAAAAACAAGAATCGGGAGCGTTCGGAGATACTCGAAATTAATACCTCGCGGGATGAAGATCAACAAACCGGTTTTCAGATTTACACTTTGGTCGAGGTCACAGATAAAGAGAAAGAGTCCTATCTGATTGAGTATCGAGCGAATCAAGCTGAACTAGACAGCGAGTTCACGGGGGAGGAGTATTACGAGCTGATTATACCGAACGGTGAGGTAGGGAGGCTAAAAGTCACCGCCTACGCTATTCAATATGGGATTACCGACGACGAAGGCTCGTTTACTATGCTCGCGGAGGAGTTTGATGATGTTGAGTCGGTAGATGAACTGAAAGAGAGAACCTCAACGCGCTTCCCGGAAAAAGTGACCATGAAGCATTACCATATCTTTGATAGCGGGGGACACGAAGAGAGTATTCGATCTACCCTGCGCAATATAAATTTATAAATCTTTATTGTT
>CAXGYR010000040.1:0-12782 GCA_964014015.1 uncultured Kiritimatiellaceae bacterium | reverse complement strand
CCATCCTCTCGCCCTCATCGCTGGACCCTGTGTCATTGAAAGCCGCCAGCAGACGCTCGATATTGCCGCCCGCCTTGTCCGCATGGCAAAACGCCTCGACGTTCCCCTCGTCTTTAAAGCATCCTATGACAAAGCTAACCGCACCTCTATCCACTCCTACCGCGGCCCCGGACTCTCCAAAGGGCTCGAAATTCTTGCCGAAGTCCGCGAAAAATATTCAGTACCCGTCCTGACCGATGTTCATACTATCGAAGAGATCCACATCGCCTCCCGTCTCGTCGATATCATCCAACTACCCGCCTTTCTTATTCGCCAGACAGACTTTGTCATTGCAGCCGGAGAAAGTGGATGCGCCGTTAACATCAAAAAAGCCCAATTCGCCGCCCCTTGGGATATGGCCAACGTCGTCAAAAAAATGGAGTCCACGGGCAACAAAAAAATACTTCTCACCGAACGCGGAGCCTCCTTTGGCTACAACACCCTTGTGGCCGACATGCGTAGCCTTATCATCATGCGCGAACTCGGCTACCCCATCATCTTCGACGCCACTCACTCCGTACAATCCCCCGGTGGAAAAGGCGACTCCTCCGGCGGTGACGGACGGTTTGCACCCTACCTCGCTAAAGCCGCCACGGCGGTCGGCGTTGATGGACTCTTCATTGAAACGCACCCCCAACCCGAACAAGCACTGTCGGACGGTCCCAACATGGTTCCCCTTGCACAGATGCCCGCTCTTTGGAAAAAACTAGTTGCCATCGATGCCGCCAAATAGAGCCCTACATCGCTAGTAATTCTTGAACGTCCTCCCACGTCAGTTTCTGCATCATCTGCTCATCCGATGTCAGCGTCGCGTCAATCACACTTCGCTTACTCTCCTGCAGAGCCAGCACCTTCTCTTCAATCGTCCCCTTCGTAATCAGCTTCACGCTATACACCGTGCGCTTCTGCCCGATCCGGTGCGCGCGATCGGTCGCCTGATTCTCCACCGCCGGATTCCACCACGGATCAAAATGAATCACCATATCCGCCCCCGTAAGATTCAAACCGGTGCCCCCCGCCTTTAGACTCATCAAAAAGACCGGAATACTATGATCTCGGTTAAACAGACGCACCACATCCTGCCGATTCTTCGTGCCCCCATCCAGATAGCAATACGTCAGCTTCCGTGCCTTCATCTCCTTCTGAAGAATCGCCAACATACCCGTAAACTGACTAAACACCAGAATACGATGCCGGCTATCAATCGCCTCCTGTAGCAACGAGAAAAACAGATCCATCTTGCCCGAAGGCTCCTTCGCTTTCACACCCTCCAACTTCAATAGATCAATGTGATTACACGTCTGCCGCAACCGCAAAAGCGTTTTCAAAATTTCCATGCGACTCTGATTGAAACCACGCTTCTCAACCATTTGTTCAATTCGATTCCGCGTATCTTCAAGCACCTGCTTGTAGACCGCCAACTGATCCCCCGTAAGCTTGCACGGCGCTATTCGCTCGATCTTCGGTGGCAAATCCTTCGCCACATGCTTCTTCAACCGCCTCAACAAGAACGGATGCAACTTACGCCGCAACTTCGCCTGCGCCTGCTCACCCTCTTCACCCCCATGAACAATCGGCAACTCATACTCCTCATGAAAACTCTTATGGTCTCCCAAATACCCCGGCATGAGAAAATCCATAATCGACCACAAATCCGTAACACTATTCTCAATGGGCGTCCCGCTTAATACCAAGCGATGATGCGCCTGAATGCGCTTCGCCGCCAACGCGTTCTGTGTCGAGCGGTTTTTAATCTGCTGCGCCTCATCTAGAATCGCAACGGCATACGTCCGCTTGAGATGCTTCTCAATATCACGCCGCATGAGCGCATACGACGTAATCACAATATCAGCTTGGTCTACTTTCTTCCACAAACGATGTCGATCTCCGCCATGTAGCACCACTACTTTTTTGTCCGGCGTAAACCTAGCCGCTTCCTCATGCCAGTTCTCAACCAGCGATGTTGGACAAATAATTAACGTGGGCAACGATCGATGACTCTCCTCTACTCGCTCAAGCTGCAGCCACGCCAATGTCTGCAACGTCTTACCCAGCCCCATCTCATCCGCCAGTATTCCACAAAAGCCCCGCTGCTCCAAAAAGCGCAACCAGTTCAAGCCCTCCTGCTGATAACTCCTCAGTTTTCCGTTCAATCGAGAGCTCGGTTTCACTTCCTCGACACTCTCCTGCGTATGAAGCCGCTTTGCCCGCTCAAGCCACCCGGCACTAGCCTCCAGCTCAATCCCCTCCAGGCTCTCCAGCGTCGCATACACATAACTGCCATGAATCGCCTCAACCCGCGCCCGCTGCGCATCCTCTTTAGCTCGACAATCCTCAAATACATCCAGTGCCTGCATGATCGCGTCTCCGTCCAGCAACACCGTCTTGCCCTCTTTCTCTACAAACGAATTACCCGCCGCCAACGCCGCACGTATTTCATTCTCAGAGATAGATGATATCTCTGTCTCATAGCTGTAACTCAAATCAAAATAGCCCCCGTCCTGGCTCTCCTTCACAATCACCTTCGGCCGCACCGTTTCCGCTTTCTCCATAAACGGACGCACACGACCCTCCAGCTCCACCTGCCAACCAAGCCGCTGAATTTGAGGCACTCCCGAACCCAGAAAATTCAGCACCTCCTCCACACCCTCAATATTGCGTAGGGTATCTCCCGCTTTTCCAAAAAAACCAACCTGTGAAAGCAGCTCTACCGCCTGCTTCTCTGCCTCCATATTTCGAATACGATATTTTAACAAATCTCGCTCATCCGGTATCGCAAAATTACCCCGTCGATCCGCGCGCCCTGCCACCAACGCATCTCCCGCCTCATACTCCGCATATAACCGCGCCGCCAACGATGCCGGACTCCCTTTAACATGCAACCGAAACTTCGGTTTCGCCGGCTTCATATAAAACAGATCTGCCGTGATCAACTTCTCAACAAAAACCTCTTTCTCCAACTGCACCAGATCACTCATCAAAAACGAAGGCACCTGCTCGCGCGCAATCCGAATCGGACCCTGATAAATCGATCGTAGCGAATCCGGCAAGCGATACGCCAAAGGACGAAATACACTTTCACTTGCTATCCACCCCTCACTCTCACCCAAAATGAATTGGCAATCATCCGCCAACTTCTCCTCCCACAAAAGTGACAGCATCAACTCACCCGTCTCACGATCCAGATCCATTTTGAGCGAAGAGACCACCTCACGATTCAACACCTCCAATGTCTCACCAGACTCGACACACAACGTTTTACCGCCACAGCCTCGTAGCACTTCCACCCACTGCGCCATTGAAACGCGTATCTCAGCCTTTACCCCGCCCCCGCACAACGACTCAATCTGCTTCAACAACTGATCATCTGACCGCTTGAGATAAACCGCTTGATCCGGCTGAATGGTCGAAATTGGATGCCGTATCCCCCCCTCATCTAAGACCACATTAAACGTCAGCGAAAAAGTATCTAGCTCCTGCCTCCACTGCGGCTTCAACACCACTCGCACCACGGCTTGCATCGCACCCGGAGTCGACTTCCGAGCTCGCCGAATTCGAACTCCCCTTGCGCTGCGTTCCAGCCGCTCCAAGCGGGAGCTGTCACCCTTTTCTTCATCTATGAGAGCCCGCTCATCAAGATACTTCAACCCCATCGCAACCAAATGCGAACAGATCAATCCACGCTCTTGATTGTCCCTACATGGACAGTGATTTTCCACTAATCCGTTCGACAAAACTTCGAACCGACTCCGCATACCCCGTGGCCCCAAATTTAACTGACCGGTTATAAAAGGCTCATCAACTGAAATTTTCTCAACAACACCACGCTCAAACAGAGATTGACCATCACGAAAAGCTTTCCACCCCGCCCAATCCTTAAGCTTCTTCTCTGTTATTTTATCTAATGCACTCACAGCGTCAGCAATCATCCCACAAAAAACTCCAGTTTAATTCATCAATGTTAAATTACTACTCTAAACTTCGTCCTTCTCGATTTACCCATCACTACAGCTTATCTCTTATTTTTTTATTCGCTTTTTCGACTATCTCCTTTCAGTACAAATAGAAATCCAAACAAGATATTGACGTGCCCCCCGAATCTCCACAATATCCCCACCCAGAGGAAAAACTATGCAACGCATCATGAAGAAATCTAAAATTCACACAGCCACTATCACCGGCCTACAGCTATACTACGAAGGCAGCGTTACCATTGATCAAGAAATCCTCGAGCAAGCCGACATTCTCCCCGGTGAACAAGTACAAGTCGTCAATCTTAACAACGGAGAACGATTCGTTAGCTACGCCATCTCAGGCGAACGCAACAGCGGCGTGATTGAACTCAATGGTCCCGCCGCCCGCTTAGCCGCCATCGGTGACCGGATCATCATCATATCCTACGCCATGGTCGACAATGAAGAAGCAGCCGAATTAAACCCCCGCGTACTCTTCCTCGACACCAACAACCGCCCTGCCCACCAGGCATGAGCGACTACCTTTACCAACAACACCAGCAATTTTTTGCCCAGCATGCTGGCGGTGCTCAGGAAGCCGCTGCCGCAGAACTACAAGCCCTTGGTGCCACCGCTATTCAAACCGGCCACCTTGGACACTATTTCAAAGCCGATACCGATACCCTATACCGCATCGTCTACACCACCCGCATTTCCACCCGCATCCTCGCACCCCTTATCCACTTTGAATGCCACTCTCAGAACTACCTATATAAAACCGCTCAGCAGATCAACTGGCGCGACTTCCTAACCCTTACCAAAACCTTCGCCATCACCGCCAACACCGCCGACAGCAACCTGCGCAACGCAACCTATGCCGCTCAAATCCTAAAAGACGCCGTCGTTGACCAATTCCGTGAACATTACGGCGAACGTCCCAATGTCAACACCCGCTTTCCCGATCTTCAGTTAAACCTCTACATTCACCAAAACCGTGCCCGCATCAGCGTCGATCTCGGTGGCGGCTCACTCCATAAACGTGGGTATAGACAAGAGAGCGTCACCGCTCCCATGCAGGAAAACCTTGCCGCCACCCTTCTTCACTTAAGCCAATGGGATCAAGCGACTCCACTTTACGACCCCTTCTGCGGCTCAGGCACACTCCTCATCGAAGCCGCCATGCTCGCCACCCAGACCCCCGCTGCCATCCTTCGCCCCAAATTTGGATTTCTCCGCCTTCCAGACTTCGACCCAACCCACTGGAACCAGATCAAAACCCAACTCAACCAGCATACACAAGCCCTTCCAACCAATCTGATCACCGGCAGTGATATTGATCCCTCTGCCATCCAATCTGCCCGCACCAACATAAACGCACTCCCCTGCGCCAAGAATATACAGCTAAACACCACCGATTTCCGAAACCTCCCCCCCCTCAACAATCACCTCATCATCACCAATCCGCCCTACGGTATCCGCCTCCAAAACCCCGAGCAATCCGCCCAACTGCTCAAAGAATTTGGCGACTACCTCAAACAACACTGCGCCGGCTCTACCGCCTACATCTATTATGGCGAACCTACCCTCGCCAAAAAACTCGGCCTCAAACCCGACAAAAAATGGCCACTGCGCGCCGGTAATCTTGAAGGCATACTCGCCCGCTACCCCCTGTATTGACCCAAAACTGCGCCCGCAAACCATCCAAAATATGCCATTGACCTCCCTCCATAATCCGCTTAAATCCCACCCCACAGCCAATCACAAGGACACTTGCGTCTAAAACACCAACAAACGACGCACCGCCATGAGCACAACAACTATCCATTTCGAAAACCTCAATGAAGCCCGCGACCTCGGCGAACTTCTTCAAAAACCACTCAAATCCGTAGAGCAAGAACTCAGCGTTCAACTCATCTTGCGCGACTGCACCGCCCAACTCAGCGGTGATGAGCCCGCCATCACCCAACTATCTACCTTCATCAACGACCTCCGCGAAGCCCGCCAACAAGCTCCCATCGACACCCAAACCGTCCAATACTGTTATCAGGCAATGCTCAAAGGAGAAAACAACACCTTCAGCCAGCTCGCCAGCATCCGCATCCCCGTAGGCCCACGTAAACCCGACGTCTTTCCCCGCACCTTCGGCCAACAACGCTATGTCGACACACTCCAGCGCTCCAGCATCACCTTCGGCATCGGTCCCGCCGGAACCGGCAAAACCTACCTCGCCATGGCTAAAGCCGTCTCCGCTCTGCTCAACGACGAAGTCAGCCGCATCATACTCACCCGTCCCGCCATCGAAGCTGGCGAACACCTCGGCTTTCTGCCCGGAGATTTTAAACAAAAAGTCGCCCCCTATCTACGCCCCCTAAACGATGCCCTCCACGACATGCTCCCCGCCGAACTCATCGAAAAAAATATTGAACGCGGTATCATCGAAGTTGCGCCCTTGGCTTACATGCGTGGCCGCACCCTCAACCACGCCTTCGTCATCCTCGACGAAGCTCAGAACACCACCCGCCAACAAATGCTCATGTTCCTCACCCGCCTCGGCTACGAATCCAAATGCGTTATCACCGGCGACCCCTCCCAAATTGACTTGCCCGATGCCACCAAATCCGGACTCACCGAAGCCCAAAACATTCTTCAGAATATCCCCGATCTTGGCATCTGTCACCTGACCCGCCGCGACGTGGTTCGCCACCCCCTTGTTCAACGCATCATCGAAGCCTACCAGCAACACCGCCAAGACGAAGCCTAACGGAGAAGATCATGCGTCTCACCTTCCGCAAAAAAAACAAACGTATCGCTGAACGTAAAACGGAAACACCGTTGCACCGTAGAATTCATCCCAAACCGATTGGGATCGCTCTTCTCCTATGGTTCATCACGCTCCTGCTCTTTTTCGGTAGCGGCGTTGTTCCCGAAATCAACCTCGTCGAAGGACAAAAAGCCCCCGCCACTCTCGTAGCCTCTATTCCATTCAACTGCGAAAACATCAGCGAAACTTCTTTTGCACGCAGCAAAGCCGCCGCTGCCGTAGCCCCCGTATTCCGTATTGATCCAGCACCCGCACAACGTGCCCTTCAGCATATCACCACGCTCACCTCCCGCTTATCTGATTATCACAACGCCTCCACCAATCAACAAAGCCAGCTCGAACAATCCATTCAAGACCTCCTTATCGGCACCGACCTAACCGCCCAACAACTACTAAAAGCTTGCCCCCTCAATCAGCTCGAAGCCTTCCAGCAAAACATGAGTAACACACTGCAAAACGTCATGCAGACCGGCATCCTCTCCGACGAAATCCGCATGACGCTATTCCAAGGTCAAACCACCCGTAAACTCACCCTCGTCTCCGACACCGAAAATCAAACCGTAGCCCTCCACCAAATTCTATCGCTACAGCAAGCTCAGAACCAATTCGCCGCGGCCTTCAAAAAAGATAGATGCCACGCCATCGCCCCCCTCATAGCCAAACGGCTCATCCAACCCAACCTAACATACGACGACACCCTCACCACCCAGAGCCGGCAAGACGCCACCCAATCCATCAAACCCACTATTCAATCCTATCCCATCGGCACACTACTCGTCCGCGCCGGCGAACCCGTAACCCCCCAAACCTTGCTACTCCTACAAGCCCACGCCCGCCAACTTCTCGAAGAAAAAGACCTCACCGAACGACGTCTCGAAGCAGTAGGCCAATCCATACTCCTCCTCGCCGCCCTCATCGCCACCGCCATTCTACTCCGCCTTGTTAGCCCAAACCTAATTCACCAAACCGACAAGCTCATCCTTCTCACACTGCTCTCCTTATTCACCCTAGGATTTGCCCGACTGCTCACCTACCTTTCCCTACAAACGACCCTCATTCCCACATCAACCCTCATCTACCTCATGCCCCACGCCTTCGCCGTTCTCATGGCCGCCATCCTTCTCAACGGCAGTGCCGCCCTCGCACTCGGCTTCTGGACCAGTCTGGCCACCGCCATCTACTTCGACCAATCCTTCATCGTATTTTCACTTGGCATCTTCACCACCCTCACCGCCACCACCGCCGCCCGTAACGTCCACCGCCGTTCCAACCTATACAAAGCCGGCGCATGGATCGCCGCCATCAACATTCTCTTCGCCAGCATCACCGCCATTTTAAACCAACCCACCCTCTCCATCCTCACCGGCCAGCTACTCAGCGCCCTCCTATCCGCCGCCCTCGCCACCATCTTAACCCTACTACTCATACCCCTCTTCGAAAAATGCTTCCGCATTACCACCGACATCACCCTGCTCGAACTCTCCGATATGGGTCACCCCCTCCTCCAGAAAATGGCTATCCAAGCCCCTGGCACCTATCACCACTCCCTCATGGTTGCCACGCTCGCCCAGAACGCCGCCGAAACCATCGGCGCCAACTCCCTACTTGTCCGCGTCTGCGCCTACTACCACGACATCGGCAAAATGGCTAAACCCGAATTTTTCGCCGAAAACATCCAAGAAAATAACAACCCCCACGACGACCTCTCCCCCCACATGAGCGCCCTCGTCATCATATCTCACGTCAAAGAAGGTCTTGCCCTCGCCAAGCGCCACAAACTCCCTGCGCCCATACTCGATGCCATCGAACAGCACCACGGCAACGGCCTCATCCACTTCTTCTACAACAAAGCCAAAGAGCAGCTCGAAGAAACAAACAGTACCGACACCCTCAACGAAGCCGACTTCCGCTACGGCGGTGCCCCCGCTCGTACACCCGAAATGGCTATTCTCTCCCTCACCGACGCCGTAGAAGCCGCCTCCCGCTCCATCAAAAAACCCACCCCCCAGAAAATAACCAACCTCGTCAACGACATCTTCTCCATCAAACTCCGCGATGGCCAACTCGACCACGCCCAACTCACCATGGCCCAGATCAACACCATCAAAGACTCCCTCATCTTTAGCCTTTCCAACATGCTCCACGGACGAGTAGCCTATCAATCTGATGAAGATACAGCTCCACAACCCTCAAACTAAACACCCCCTAAACCTCCCCGCCATCCAGCAACTCGCCACCTGGCTCGGAGCTCACATCCAATCCCTCCAACAACCCTGGGGCGAAATCACTCTACTGCTTACAGACGATTCCGGCATCACCCATTACAACCAACAATACTTCGCCAAAAATCAGCCCACCGACGTCATCAGCTTCCGGCACGACCCCATCCCCGGCGAACCCAACCAACTTACCGGAGACCTCATCATCAACATCCAACGAGCGCACCAAGAAGGCACCCAGCGCGGCGACCGTGACTTCGAACTCGCCTTCTACATCGCCCACGGCTTCGACCACCTCAACGGCGCCACCGACGAAACCCCCCAAAAAAGAAATGCCATGCACCGGCGCGAAAAAAAATGGCTCCAACAAGCCAACGAACTAAACCTCACAACCCAACTTTTTCAGTCCGAACATTAGCTCATTAACGCGCCCAGTCGCTGCAAGAAACGCCAGTTTCGTTGCGACTCTTTCCGCGCCTGCTCCAGCAACGTCTCCGCCTCTTCCGGCGAACGATCAAACAGCGCCCGAAAACGCCGCTCGTTCTGCACAAAATTCAGGAAATCCCCGCGCGGTTCATGTGCATCCCACCGAAAACGCTCGCCCTTCGGCAGGCTTGGATCAAACCGATATAGCGGCCAATACCCGCACTCCACCGCATCCTTCGCAATCTTTGCGCTCTCCATCATGTTAATCCCATGCGCAATACATGGCGAATAGGCAATAATCAACGACGGCCCCTCATACGCCATCGCCTCCATAAACGCCTGCTGCGTCTGTACCCGATTCGCCCCCATCGAAATCTGCGCAACATAAACATGGCCATAATTCATACACAGATAGCCCAGATTCTTCTTCCCTGTGCGCATCCCCGAC
Source organism: uncultured Kiritimatiellaceae bacterium (assembly GCA_964014015.1). GTDB lineage: Bacteria > Verrucomicrobiota > Kiritimatiellia > Kiritimatiellales > Pontiellaceae > Pontiella. The sequence goes on along the minus strand of CAXGYR010000040.1, from coordinate 2,876 downwards.
TCCGCAAATTTTGCCACGGCCCCCAGCGGCGTCGCCTTAGATGCTTGCCCGCCCGTATTAGAATAGACCTCCGTATCCAGCACCAACATATTCACATTCCGCCCCGAAGCCAGCACATGATCCACCCCGCCATACCCAATGTCATACGCCCAGCCATCCCCCCCAACAATCCAAACCGCCTTATCCAGAAAATAGTCCTGCAGCTCCACCACCGAAGCCACGAGCGAATCCGCACCCTCCGCATCCCGCAATAAAATCTGTGCCGCCCGCTGCGCCGCAAGCGCCTCCTCCGTAAACTGATTCACCGCCCCCAACTCAACCGCTCGCCGCAACGCCGCCTCCAGATCACGGTTCACCCCCGCCTGTAGCAGCGCCTTCACCCGCTCCCGTAATAACGATCGGTTATTCTCCACTGCCAATCGAAAACCTAATCCATACTCCGCATTATCTTCGAATAACGAATTTGCCCACGCTGGGCCACGCCCCTCCTCCGTCGTACAATACGGAACCGTTGGAAAGGTCCCCCCAAAAATGGATGAACAACCCGTCGCATTCGCCATTAACAAATGTTCCCCGCACAACAACGTCAGTAATTTCAAATACGGCGTCTCTCCACACCCAGCACACGCCCCCGAAAACTCAAACAACGGACGCTTGAGCTGAATGCCCTTCACCGTCGACGTATCAACCCCATCAAACACATCATCCGGCAAGGCATCAAAGAAAGCCGTATTCTCCACTTCCGCTTCCGTATCACCCTTCTCCAACGTTGTAAACTCCAACGCTTTTAACTTCGGCGGACAGGTCTCAATGCACACACCGCACCCCGTACAGTCTTCCAGATAAACTTGAATTCGATACCCTAAATCACGCTCATTCAAACTATTCGAAGGCAGCGTCTCAAACGCCTCCGGTGCCCGCTCTAAATGCTCTGGCTCAACTTGCTTCGCCCGAATCACCGCATGCGGACACGCCATCACACACTGATTACACTGAATACAGTTCTCCTTAATCCACTTCGGCACCTGCGGCGCAATCCGCCGCTTCTCCAGTCGCGCCGTGCCCACCGGCAGCGTTCCATCATACGGCATCTTTGAAACCGGAATTCCATCTCCCTCTAGTTTCATTGTTGGCAGAATCACCTCCCGCGCAAACTCATCCGCATCCGCTGGTAGCAACTCCGGATCCGCCGCACACTGCGCCGAATGGGTCGGTACATCCACCTCCTCTAATCCACTCCAAGCCAGTTCCACCGCCTTCTCGTTCATTGCCACCACATCCGCGCCCTTCACCGCAAACTGCCGCGCCACCGACTCCTTAATCAGCTCCGTTGCCCGTTCCCGACTCACCAGCCCGCTCAGCCCAAAGAACAGCGTCTGCATCACCGTATTAATCCGCGTCCCCAGCCCTGCTTCTTTTGCAATCTTTAACGCATCAATATTATAGACCCGAATACGCCGCTCCATGAGAATACGTTGATCTCGCGCCGTCAGCCGCCGAAAAAACTGATCACTCGGAATATCCGAATTCACCACAAACACCCCACCAAACTCCAACGGCTCAAGCATATTATAACGCCCCAAATAGACCGACTTATGGCACGCCACATACCTCGCCCGCTGAACCAAAAACGGATAGTTAAGCGCCCCCGAGCCCATACGAAGATACGACGTCGTCACCCCACCCGCCTTCTTCGAATCATACACAAAATAGCCCTGAGCCCGATAAGTTGTCTCCGCTGCAATCAACTCAACACTGCTTCTGCACGCCCCCACCGTACCATCTGATCCAAAGCCCCAGAAAATGGCCCCCTGAATATCCTCGCCCTCCACATCCAACCGCTCCCCGATCGAAATCGAACGATGCGTCACATCATCTTCAATACCCACCGTAAAATCATGCGCCCCGTCCCGCTTTCCATGCGCAAAAACTGCCGCCACCGCCTCCGGTGTCAGCTCCTTCGACGCCAACCCATAACGCCCCCCCAACACCTCCACACCAGCACGTTCCCGCAACGCCGCTGCCACATCTAGAAACAGCGGCTCTCCCACACCACCCGGCTCCTTTGTCCGATCCAGCACCAATACCTGCTTTACACTCGCCGAAAACACCTCAACAAACCGCTCCACCGAAAACGGACGGAATAGCCGCACCTTCACCATGCCCACTTTTTCACCCGCTGCCACCAAATGCTCCACCGTATGCCGCACCGTCTCCGCCGCCGAGCCCATCACCACAATCACCCGCTCCGCATCCGCAGCACCCGCATACTCATACAACCCATACGATCGCCCCGTTACCCGCTCCACCGATGCCAACTGCGCCTCAACCCGCTCAGGAATTGCATCATAAAAACGATTACCCGCCTCGCGCCCCTGAAAATAGACATCTGGATTCTGCGCCGCCGCCCGCACCTTCGGTACATCCGGCCGCAATGCCCGCCCTCGAAACCGCTGCAACGCCTCATCATCCAAAAACATCTTCAGTTCATCTTGTTCCAGCACTTCGATCTGCTGCATTTCATTAGAGGTTCTGAAGCCATCGAAAAAATGAACAAACGGAACCTCCACCTGTAACGTCACCGCATGCGCCACCAACGCCATATCGTGCGCCTCCTGCACACTACTCGCACATAACATCGCAACGCCCGTCTGACGTACCGCCATCACATCCGAATGATCACCAAAAATCGACAACGCCTGAGTCGCCAATGATCGCGCCGCCACATGAAACACACCCGGAAGCATCTCTCCCGCCAACTTATACAACGTAGGAATCATCAACAACAGCCCCTGAGAAGAGGTAAACGTCGTCCCCAGCGAGCCCGCAACCAACGCCCCATGCACCGCACCCGCCGCACCCGCCTCCGACTGCAT